>NZ_JBKJFM010000013.1:0-63624 GCF_046614825.1 Streptomyces nanhaiensis | reverse complement strand
CCGCGCGGTGGACGGCCCGGAAGGCGGCACGGAGAGCGGCACGCCGGGCGGTGCGTACACCGGCACCCGGGCGCTGACCCGGCTGACGCTGGCCCCGCCGCCCTCCGGGCCCGGGAGCGCGCTGGACCTCGCCGCGTTCGGCGAGACCGTGCCCCGCGCGGGCGACGACGTCGTCCGCCTCGCCGACGCCACCCGCAGCGTCTACCGCAAGGTCGTCGTCCGCGGCGACCGGCTGGTGGGCGGCATCCTCCTGGGCGACCTCGGCACCGTCGGCGCCCTCGCCCGCGCCTGGGAGGGCGACGAGCCGCTGCCCTCCGCACCGCTGCTCCACCTGCTCACCAACGATGGAGGCCTGTAGACATGCCAAGGACGCCACGCCCCACGATCGTGCTCGTCGGGCACGGGATGGTCGGCCAGCGGTTCCTGGAGGAGCTCGCGAGCCGGAAGGTGACCGAGCGGGCCCGGGTGGTCGTGCTGTGCGAGGAGCCGCGGCCCGCGTACGACCGCGTGCAGCTCACCTCGTACTTCTCCGGCCGCTCCCCCGAGGAGCTGTCCATGGTGGACGAGGGCTTCATGGAGCGGCACGGCATCGAGCTGCACCTGGGCGACCCGGCGGTCGCCGTCGACCGCGCGGCGCGCACGGTGACCTCGCGCGCCGGGCTGGAGATCGGCTACGACACGCTGGTGCTGGCCACCGGCTCCTACCCGTTCGTGCCGCCCGTGCCGGGGAGCGGCGGCACCGGCTGCTTCGTCTACCGCACGGTGGAGGACCTGCTCGCCATCGAGGAGTACGCGGGAAGGAGCCGGGTGGGCACGGTCGTCGGCGGCGGCCTGCTGGGCCTGGAGGCGGCCGGCGCCCTCAGCGGCCTGGGCCTTGAGACCCACGTCGTGGAGTTCAACCCGCGTCTGATGGCCCTCCAGGTCGACGAGGGCGGCGGCGCCGCCCTGCGCCGCACCGTCGAGGAGATGGGCCTGACCGTCCACACGGGCGTGGGCGGCCAGGAGATCGCCACCGGCGACGACGGCGCCGTCACCGCGATGACGCTCTCGGACGGCTCGGTGATCGCCACCGACATGGTGGTCTTCTCCGCGGGCGTGCGCCCCCGCGACGAACTGGCCCGCGACTGCGGCCTGCCGGTCGGCGAGCGCGGCGGCATCGTCGTCGACGAGCGCTGCCGCACCGCCGACGAGGCCGTGTACGCGATCGGCGAGTGCGCGAGGGCCGCGGACGGCATGGTGTACGGCCTGGTGGCGCCCGGCTACGAGATGGCGCGGGTCGCGGCCGAGACGATCGCCGGCGGCGCACGGGCTTCCTTCACCGGCGCCGACACCTCCACCAAGCTCAAGCTGCTGGGCGTGGACGTCGCCTCGTTCGGCGACGCGCACGGAAGGGCCGAGGGCTGTCTGGACGTCGTCTACTCCGACTCGCGCGCCGGGGTCTACAAGAAGCTGGTGGTCGCCGCCGACGGCACCCTGCTGGGCGGCGTGCTGGTCGGCGACGCCGAGGCGTACGGCATGCTGCGCCCGCTGACCGGCAGCGTCCCGCCGGTGGCTCCCGAGCAGCTCGTCCTGCCGGCCGGGACCGGGGCGCCGGCGGCGCTGGGCCCGTCCGCGCTGCCGGACGAGGCGGTGGTGTGCAGCTGCCACAACGTCACCAAGGGCACCGTCCGCGCGGCCGTCACCGAGCACGCGTGCACCACCGTGCCCGAGGTGAAGAAGTGCACGAAGGCGGGCACCGGCTGCGGAAGCTGTGTGAAGGTGCTCACCGCGCTCGTCAACGACGAGCTGGAGGCGAGCGGCGTCACCGTCGACAAGGGCCTGTGCGGCTGCTTCGCCCACACCCGCGGCGAGCTGTACGAGATCGTCCGCACCAGGCGGCTGTCCACCTTCGCCGAGCTGCTGGACGGCCACGGCCGCCAGGAGGCCCGCGGCGGGGAGGGCTGCGAGATCTGCAAGCCGGCCGTCGCCTCGATCATCGCCTCGCTCGCCCCGGCTCTGGGCGCCAGCGGCTACGTCCTGGACGGCGAGCAGGCGGCGCTCCAGGACACCAACGACCACCACCTGGCCAACATCCAGCGCAACGGCTCGTACTCGGTCGTGCCGCGCATCCCCGGCGGTGAGATCACGCCCGAGAAGCTGATCGTGATCGGCGAGGTGGCCCGCGACTTCGGGCTCTACACCAAGATCACCGGTGGCCAGCGGATCGACCTGTTCGGCGCCCGCGTCGACCAGCTCCCGGCGATCTGGGCCCGGCTGGTGGACGCCGGCTTCGAGTCGGGCCACGCCTACGGCAAGGCGCTGCGCACGGTGAAGTCGTGCGTGGGCCAAACCTGGTGCCGCTACGGGGTGCAGGACTCGGTACGCATGGCCATCGACCTGGAGCTGCGCTACCGGGGCCTGCGCGCGCCGCACAAGCTGAAGTCGGCGGTCTCCGGGTGCCAGCGCGAGTGCGCCGAGGCGCGGAGCAAGGACTTCGGGGTGATCGCCACGGCGAACGGCTGGAACCTGTACGTGGGCGGCAACGGCGGCGCGACCCCGCGCCACGCCGACCTGCTGGCCAAGGACCTGTCGGACGCCGAGCTGGTGCGGCTGATCGACCGCTTCCTGATGTTCTACATCCGCACCGCCGACCGGCTGGAGCGCACGGCCGCCTGGCTGGAGCGGATCGAGGGCGGCCTGGACCACGTGCGCGACGTGGTCGTCCACGACTCGCTGGGGCTGTGCGCGGAGCTGGAGGCCCTGATGGCCGACCACGTGGCGAACTACCGCGACGAGTGGGCCGCGACGCTGGACGACCCCGAGCGGCTGCGGCGGTTCGTGTCCTTCGTCAACGCCCCGGGCGCGCCGGACCCGTCGGTGCGCTTCGTCGCCGAGCGCGAGCAGGTCCGGCCCGACCTGACCCTCCTGTCCGGCCCCGACATCCCCGTCCGCACGCTCGATGCTCTCGAAGGGAGCGCTGCCCGATGACCGCAGTGACGACAGAAGTGGCGACCGAAGTGGCGACGCGGACCACGGCCACGGCGACGACCCCGGCCACCGCGGCGGCGACGGCCGTCACCGCCTCCGGGGAGGAACGGGCGGCCGGGGCGCGGGTGGAGGTGCGCGCCGACGGCGGCTGGGCCGCGGTGTGCGGTCTGTCCGACCTGGTGCCGGGGCGGGGGGTGGCGGCGCTGCTGCCCGACGGCCGGCAGATCGCCGTGTTCCGGGACCGGGCGGGCCGGACGTACGCCGTCGGCAACCGCGACCCGTTCACGGGCGCCTACGTGCTCTCGCGCGGGCTGCTGGGCTCGGCGGGCGGCCGGGCCTTCGTGGCCTCCCCGCTGCTGAAGCAGCGCTTCGACCTGGCCACGGGCCGGTGTCTGGACGACGACGCGGTGTCGGTGCCGGTGTACGCGGTCCGCACGCGCTGAGGAGCACCCGGGACGGCGGCGGCCGGCGGGAGACGGCGGGGAAACCGCAGGAGACGGAGCGAAGCGGCAAAGGGCCGCGGAAGGACCCCGGCCGCGGCCCGTGTGGGGCGGGCCGCGACCGGGGCCGTCCGCCCCGCCCGGCGCTCCGGCCGCCCTGCCCTGGCGGCCCGGCGCACCGGACGGGAGCCGGTGTCAGCCCGCGGCGCACTCCTGTCCGCCGAGGCTGACGCGGGTGCCGTCCTGGGCGGCGCCCCCGCTGGTCTGGAAGCCGAAGGAGATCGTCCCACCGGCCGAGACCGTGCCGTTGTAGGCGGCGTTGGAGACGGTGACGGTGCTGCCGCTCTGCGAGAAGGCGCCGTTCCAGCCGTTGGCCAGGTTCACCCCGGCCGGCAGGTCGAACTGCGCGCGCCAGCCGTTCAGGGCCTGTCCGGTGCGGATGGTCACGGAGACGACCGAGCCGGTGTCCCAGCGGTTGGAGACGGTGAAGGCGGCGGAGCAGTCGCCGGTGGGCGGCTCGGGGTCGCCCGGGTCGTCGGGGTCGTCCGGGTCGTCCGGGTCACCGGGGTTGCCTCCGCCCGCCGCGACGAAGGCGTCGCGCAGCGCGTCGTAGGCCGGCTTGGGCCGGTAGTTCTCGTCCCAGGGGCAGGCCGCGCCCTCTCCCTGGAAGACGTCCGGCACCCAGGAGTCCCGGTCGCTGACGCCCCAGACGGTGATGCCGGAGCACCGGGAGACCGCCAGGCAGGCGTCGGCCACCGCGCGGTAGTCGCGGGCCTGCTGCTGGAGCTTGGAGCTGTCGGACGGCATCCGCATCCGGATGTCCAGCTCGGTGACCGCGACCTCGAGACCCAGGTCGGCGAAGCGCTGGAGGTTCTGCCGGATCGCCTGGCCGTTGACCTGGCCGACGATGAGGTGGTTCTGGAAGCCGACGCCGTCGATCGGCACGCCCTGTGCCTTCAGGTCCCTGACCAGCCGGTACAGGCCGTCGCTCTTGGCGTTGGCCGTCTCGGTGTTGTAGTCGTTGATGAACAGCTTGGCGTCCGGGTCCGCGGCGCGGGCGGCCCGGAAGGAGTCCGCGATGTAGGACGCGCCGAGCTGCTGGTAGAACTTGCTCTGCCGGAGCGAGCCGTCCTCGTTGAACACCTCGTTGACCACGTCCCAGCGCTGGACCTTGCCCTTGTAGCGGCTGACCTGGGTGGTGACGTGGTCGGTCACGATGGTGCGCAGCTCGCTGTTGGAGAACGACCCGTTCTGCAGCCAGCCCGGCATCTGGCTGTGCCAGACCAGGGTGTGGCCGTAGACGAGCTGGTCGTTGGCCTGGGCGAACTGGACCAGTCGGTCGCCCCCGGCCCAGTTGAACTGGCCGCGCTGGGGTTCGACCGCGTCCCACTTCATGGCGTTCTCGGCGGTGACGCTGTCGAACTCGGTGCTGACGATGTCGCTGTAGGTCCCGTTGCTCAGCAGGCCGTCGTTGACGGCCGTGCCGATGAAGCGGCCGGTGGACTCGGCGACTTCGCGCAGGGAGGGGTCGGCCGCCTGGCTCGGGGCACTGAACCCGAAGGTCAGGGCCGCGGCCGCGGCGGAGGCGGCTACGGCCGCCCGGGCTAAACGACGTACGGTGCGTACACGGTGCTGCCTCATGCTGGGGTGTCCCTCTCTCGACGCCCCGGAACTCTTTCCGGAAGACTGTTGGAAGGTTTCGAGGGTGCGCCGGGAACGGTAGAGCCGATGGGAACGCCCGTCAACGGTGTGCGCGTGTGGAGGAGAGAGCATGGGAGACGGCATGACGGACGGCGCGGTCGCCGCGGCCGGCAAAGTCGCGGAGCAGAGGATGGCACCCAAGGTGGAGCAGAAGGTCACGATCACGGCGATCGCCCAGGAGGCGGGGGTCTCGGTCCCCACGGTCTCGCGGGTGGTCAACGGGCGCTCGGACGTCGCGCCCGCGACCCGGGCCAGGGTCGAGGAGCTGCTGCGGCAGTACGGCTACCGCCGCCGCACGGCCTCCTCCGGCGACCGGCCGGCCCTGATCGACCTGGTCTTCAACGATCTCGACAGCCCCTGGGCGGTGGAGATCATCCGCGGCGTGGAGGAGACCACGCACGAGGTGGGCTTCGGCACGGTGGTCTCGGCGATCCACGACCGCGCGGGCTCGGCCCGGCAGTGGATGCGCAACCTGCGGGCCCGCGCCTCGGGGGGCGTGATCCTGGTGACCTCGGTCCTGGAGCCGGTCCTCCACGAGGAGCTGCACCGCCTCGGCGTGCCGCTGGTGGTGGTGGACCCCTCCGGCTCCCCGGCCCTGGACGCCCCGACGGTGGGCGCCACCAACTGGGCCGGCGGCATGTCCGCCACCGAGCACCTGCTGGAGCTGGGCCACCGCCGCATCGGCTTCATCGCCGGGCCGCCGAGACTGCTGTGCAGCCGCGCCCGGCTGGACGGCTACCGCGCCGCGCTGGAGGCCGCGGGCGTCGGAGTGGACGACCGGCTGATGGTGCCGGGCGACTTCTACCACGAGTCCGGTTTCACCGGCTGCAACCGGCTGATGGACCTGGACGAGCCGCCCACCGCCCTGTTCGCGGCCAGCGACCAGATGGCGCTGGGCGCGATCGAGGCGCTGCGGCGGCGCGGGATGCGGGTGCCGGAGGACGTCAGCATCGTCGGGTTCGACGACCTTCCGGAAGTCCGCTGGTCCGCTCCGCCGCTGACGACGGTGCGCCAGCCGCTGGTGGAGATGGGCAAGGTCGCGGCCCGCACCGTACTGCGTCAGGCCAGAGGTGAGGAGATCGACTCCCCGCGCGTGGAACTCGCCACTGAGCTGGTCGTTCGTGCCAGTACGGCACCGCTGCGGAACTGATCCCGGCAGCGGACCGGACAACTCCGTATAACGGGCGCATCACGCTGCCGGGCCAGAGGTCCCGTTTTTTGTCAGACCTGTTGACACGGCTGAAACGCGTACGTACTTTCCCACCACCACTACCGATAATTTTCGGAGTCCTTCCGGAAGGTATGCGATGCGAACAGCAGTGCAGGGCTCGGCCGTGAGAGGCCGCAAGGGATTCGGGCGGCGCCACGCCGCCACGCTGACGGCGGCGGTGCTGGCCGCCTCCGTGCTCACCGCCTGCGGCAGCGGCGGGCCCGGCGAGGAGAAGGCCGGCGGAACCCTGGAGGTGTGGGTCTACCAGGATGCCTCGACCAAGGTGCAGCGCGAGGCGGTCGAGCGGTTCAACAAGACCTCCGACGTCAAGGCCAAGCTCGTCGAGGTGCCCGGCGAGGGCTACCAGGACAAGATGCGCAGCGCGATGGGCACGCCCAACGCGCCCGACGTCTTCTTCAACTGGGGCGGCGGCAGCATCAGCAACTTCGTCGAGAAGGACATGCTGGTCGACCTGACCCCCGAGATCCAGAAGGACGAGAAGCTCAAGGACGCGTTCCTGCCCTCGATCCTCAACGCGGGCAAGGTGAACGACAAGATCTACGGCGTCCCGATGCGGGGCATGCAGCCGGTGGTCCTCTTCTACAACAAGGACGTCTTCGAGAAGGCCGGCGCCCAGCCGCCCGAGTCCTGGGACGACCTGCTGGACCTGGTCGACACCTTCAAGAAGGATGGCGTCACCCCCTTCGCGCTCGCCGGCACCGACGCCTGGACCGAGCTGATGTGGGTCGAGTACCTGCTGGACCGCACAGGCGGCGCCGAGGTCTTCCAGCGCATCCAGGACGGCGACTCCTCGGCCTGGGGCGACCCGGCCGTGCTGAAGACCGCCGAGACCATCCGCGACCTGGTGGACCGCGGGGCGTTCGGCAAGAACTACGCCTCGGTCAACTACACCGCCGACGGCGCCTCCACGCTCTTCGCCAAGGGCAAGGCGGCCATGCACCTGATGGGCAGCTGGGAGTACTCCAACCAGCAGGCCAACCAGAAGGAGTTCGCCGAGAAGGGCCTGGGCTGGACCACCTTCCCCGCCCTCCCCGACGGCAAGGGCGACCCCAAGAACGTGGTGGGCAACCCCACCAACTTCTGGTCGGTCAGCTCCAAGCTGAAGGGCGCCGAGCGCGAGGCGGCCCTGGAGTTCGTCAAGACCGCCGCCGAGGACTGGTACGCCGAGGCCCTGGTGGACAACGGCGACGTGCCCACCACCTCCGGTTCGGAGGACATGCTCACCAAGCACCCCGCCCCCGACTACGCCCTCTTCCAGTACGACCTGGTGCGCGACGCCCCGAACTTCACCCTCTCCTGGGACCAGGCGCTGCCCGCGCAGCAGGCCTCGCCGATGCTCACCAACATCCAGAAGCTCTTCAACAAGCAGCTCAGCCCCGAAGAGTTCGTCGACGCCATGAAGGCCCTCAAGTGAAGCAAGCAGTACCGACCGCGTCGCCGCGCGTGGGCCGCCCGGGCATTGCCTGGGCGGTCCCCGGCGTGTTGTTCTTCGTCCTGTTCGCCGTCGGCCCCATGGTGCTCGTCGGCTATCTCTCCTTCACCAGCTGGGACGGCCTCGGCGACTTCCCCTCGGTCAGCGGCACCGGCAACTGGGAGCGCCTGTTCGAGGACCCCACCATGCGGCAGGCCATCTGGCTGAGCGTCCTGCTCACCGGCGTCAGCTGGCTGATCCAGACGCCCGTCGCCCTGCTTCTGGGCGTGTGGTCGGCCGGCCGGCAGCGGAACCGGGCCGTCCTCAGCGCGATCTTCTTCCTGCCGCTGCTGGCCTCCTCCGTGGCGCTGGCGCTGCTGTGGAAGTCGCTGCTGGACCCCAACTTCGGCCTGATCGCCGACATCGGCCCGTGGCTGGGGATCGAGGACGGCAATCTGCTCGGCACCGGCGACGGCGCCTTCGCCGCCGTGGCCTTCGTCGCCGCCTGGCAGTTCATCCCGTTCCACACCCTGCTCTACCAGGGCGGCGCCCGGCAGATCCCCAAGTCGTTCTACGAGGCCGCCTCCATCGACGGGGCGAGCACCGTGCGGCAGTTCTTCTCCATCACCCTGCCGCAGCTGCGCAACACCATCGTCACCTCCTCGGTGCTGATGGTCGTCGGCGCGCTGACCTTCTTCGACACCGTCCTCATCCTGACCGAGGGCGGACCGGGAACGGACACCACGATCGTGCCCTACCTGATGTACGAGACCGGCTTCCAGGCGTACGACATGGGCTACGCCAGCGCCATCGCCACCACCCTGGTGATCGTCGCCACCGCCATCTCCCTGCTGATGGTCCGGGCGACCGGCTTCAGCAAGATGCGCAGCACCCGGGAGGGGATGTGAAGACCGCCGTCCGGCCGGAGCACCGGCCCTCCCCCGCCGCCGAACGGGCCGGCGAGCCCCAGGCCCGCAACGACCGGGGCCTGCGCGGCAGGCTGCGCCGCGTCCGCAAGTGGAACATCCCGGCGGGCGTCGCCTCCGTCGTCTGGCTGGTCATCGTCGGCCTGCCGCTGTACGTCCTGGTCCTCACCACGCTGCGGGACCGCGACTCCTACTTCGACGAGGGCGCGCTGAGCCTGCCGGGCGACCTCACGCTCGACAACTACCGCACGGTGCTGGAGAGCGACTTCCTCGTCTACCTGCTCAACACCGCGATCGTCACGGTCGCCACCGCGGCCATCGTCGTGGTCCTGTCGGTGTGCGTCGGCTACACCGTGGTGCGCACCCTCAGCCGCACCTCCCAGCGGATCTTCCAGTTCTTCCTGCTGGGCCTGGCCATCCCCGCGCAGGCGGTGATCATCCCGATCTACCTGCTGATCACCCAGCTGAACCTCTACGACAGCCTGCTGGCGATCATCCTGCCGACCGCGGCCTTCTGCCTGCCCGTCTGCGTGCTGATCCTGGCCGGCACCATGCGGGACATCGAGGAGGAGATGTACGAGTCGATGGCGCTGGAGGGCGCGAGCCAGACCCGCGTCCTGCTCCAGCTCGTCGTGCCCCTCTCCCGGGGAGGCATCTCCACCGTCGGCGTCTACGCGGCGCTCCAGGCCTGGAACAACTTCCTCTTCCCCCTGATCCTCACCCAGTCGCGCGAGAGCCGGGTCCTCACCCTCGGCCTCTACGACTACGTCGGCCAGTTCCGGGTGGACATCCCCGCACTGCTCGCCGCGGTCGTGCTGTCGATCGTGCCGATCTTCGTCGTGTACCTCTTCGCCCGCCGTCAGCTCATCAACGGCCTCATGGGAGTCGGCGGACGCTGATCCGCGCGCCCCGTCCCACGGGACGCGCGCCGGACACGCCGACGCCGCACAAGGAGCCTCATGCATCACCATCCCTGGCAGGACACCTCCCGACCCGTCGAGGAGCGCGCCGCCGATCTGCTGTCCCGGATGACCCTGGAGGAGAAGCTCGCACAGCTCTCCAGCGTCTGGCCGGGTTCCGAGTCCGACGGCGAGGACGTCGCCCCGCTCCAGCACGAGGTCTCCGAAACCGTCGACCTGGACGCCCTGCTGCCCCACGGCCTGGGCCAGCTCACCCGCCCCTTCGGCACCGCCCCCGTGGAGCCGGCCGAGGGCGCGCGGGCCCTGGCGGCCTTCCAGACGAAGGTCGCCGCGGCCAACCGCTTCGGCATCCCCGCCCTGGCCCACGAGGAGTGCCTGACCGGCTTCACCGCCTGGCAGGCCACCATCTTCCCCACCCCGCTGGCCTGGGGGGCCACCTTCGACCCGGCGCTGGTGCGCGAGATGGCCGCGGCCATCGGCGACTCCATGCGCTCGGTCGGCATCCACCAGGGCCTCTCGCCGGTCCTGGACGTGGTGCGCGACCCGCGCTGGGGCCGCACCGAGGAATCCATAGGCGAGGACCCCTACCTGGTGGCGACGCTGGCCACCGCCTACGTGGCGGGCCTGGAGTCCACCGGGATCGTCTCCACCCTCAAGCACTTCGCGGGCTACTCCGCCTCCCGCGGCGCCCGCAACCACGGCCCCGTCTCGATCGGCCCGCGCGAGCTGGCCGACGTGATCCTGCCGCCGTTCGAGATGGCCCTGCGCGAGGGCGGGGCCCGCTCGGTCATGCACGCCTACAACGACCTCGACGGCGTCCCGGCCGCCGCCCACACCGAGCTCCTCACCGACCTGCTGCGCGAGGAGTGGGGCTTTGCCGGCACGGTGGTCTCCGACTACTTCGGCGTCTCCTTCCTGGAGCTGGCCCACCACGTCGCCGACTCCCCCGCCCGCGCCGCGGCCCTGGCGCTGGCCGCGGGCGTGGACGTGGAGCTGCCGGGCCTGCGCTGCTACGGCGAGCCGCTGCTGAAGGCGGTCCGCTCCGGCGAGGTGCCCGAGGAGCTGGTGGACCGCGCGGCGCTGCGGGTGCTGCGGCAGAAGTGCGAGCTGGGCCTGCTGGACCCCGACTGGTCGGCCGCCCCGCCCGCCGCCTCCGGCGGCGCCGTGGACCTGGACCCGCCCGCGATGCGGGCGCTGGCCCGGCGCGTGGCCGAGGAGTCGGTCGTCCTGCTGGACAACTCCGGCGGAGTGCTCCCCGTGCACCCCACCGCCCGCATCGCGGTGGTCGGCCCGTACGCGGAGGAGCGGGCCGCCATGCTGGGCTGCTACACCTTCCCCCGGCACGTGGGCGTCGAGCACCCCGAGCTGCCCGTCGGCGTGGAGATCCCCACGCTGCTGGACGCCCTGGGCGCCGAACTGCCCGGAGCGGTGCTCACCGACTCCCCCGCCGACGCCGACATCGTTATCGCGGCGCTCGGCGACCGCTCCGGCCTCTTCGGCCGCGGCACCTCCGGCGAGGGCTGCGACGCCGCGGACCTCACGCTCCCCGACGGCCAGGCGGCGTTCCTGGACGCCCTGCTGGAGAGCACCGACAAGCCCGTGGTGCTGGTGCTGCTCACCGGCCGCCCGTACGCGCTCGGCCGGTGGGAGGGCCGGCTGGCCGCCGTCGTCCAGGCGTTCTTCCCCGGCGAGGAGGGCGGGCCGGCGGTCGCCGGGGTCCTCACCGGGCGGGTCAACCCCTCCGGCCGGCTCCCGGTCAGCGTGCCGCGCGGCACCGGCGGCCAGCCGTGGACCTACCTCGTGCCGCCGCTGGGCCTCAAGGGCGACGCCAGCAACATCGACCCGACGCCGCTGTACCCCTTCGGGCACGGCCTGTCGTACACCTCCTTCGAGTGGGAGGCCGCGGGCGCCGGCGCCGGCACGCTGCCGACCGACGGCTCCGCCGAGATCCGCGTCACCGTGCGCAACACCGGTGAGCGGGCCGGCACCGAGGTCGTCCAGCTCTATCTGCACGACCCCGTGGCGCGCGTCGCCCGGCCGGTCGTCCAGCTCGTCGGCTACGCCCGGGTGGCGCTGGAGCCGGGGCAGGCGGCCGAGGTCGTCTTCGACTTCCACGCCGACCTGGCCTCGTACACCGTGCGGCCCGGGCAGCGGGTCGTCGAGCCCGGAGCGGTGGAGCTGCGGCTGGCCGCGTCCAGCGCCGACGTGCGCCACACCGTGCCGCTGACCCTGACCGGGCCGGAGCGCACCGTCGGCTTCGACCGCCGGATGACCTGCGGGACGGAGGTCCACGTCCTGCAGCCCTGACACGGGCCCTTCCAGCCGGGGCCCTTCGAGCCGGCGCCCGCCCCGCCCCCCGGCGGGCGCCGCCTTCCTCGCCTCGGCGTCCCGTCCGGCCTACGCTGTGCCGCGCGAAGGAGACGATCGCGCCGTCACCGTGGGAACGGGCGGGCGCCGAGGCGAGGAGCTGTGGCAGATGGGCTGGACGGTACGGGACATCCCCCGCCTGGACGGACGCACGGCCGTGGTGACCGGCGCCAACAGCGGCCTGGGCTACGTGACCGCGCGCGAACTGGCCCGGTGCGGCGCGCAGGTGGTGCTCGCCTGCCGCGACCGGACGCGCGGGGAGGCGGCCCTGGAACGGCTGCGGGCCGGGGCTCCGGAGGCACGGGCCGAGGTGCGGGTGCTGGACCTGGCCGATCTGGCGTCGGTGCGCTCCTTCGCCGACGCGCTCCCCTTCGACCGGCTGGACCTGCTGGTCAACAACGCGGGGCTGATGGCGATCCCGTTCTCCAGGACCGCCGACGGCTTCGAGACGCAGTTCGGCGTGAACCACCTGGGCCACTTCGCGCTGACCGGACTGCTGCTGGAGCGGCTGCTGGCCGCCCCCGCCGCCCGGGTGGTCACCGTCTCCAGCCTGATGCACCTGCTGTCGGACGTCGATCAGCACGACCCGGCGAGCGGCGCCAGGTACAACCCGTGGACGGCCTACGCCCGCTCCAAGAGCGCGAACCTGCTGTTCACCCACGAACTGGCCCGCCGCACCATCGAGCACCGCCTGGTGGCCGCCGCCGCCCACCCCGGCTGGTCGGCGACCGAGCTCCAGGGCAGGGGCCCGCGGCTGGCCGGCAACCGCGCCCTGGAACGCGGGGCGCACCTGCTCAACCGGCTGGTCGCCTCCTCCCCGGAACTGGGCGCGGCCCCCACCCTGTACGCCGCCACCGCCCCCGGTGTGCGCCCGGACTCCTTCACCGGCCCGCGCGTGCTGGGCATGCGCGGCACGCCCGGCCCCTCCCCGCGCGCCCGCCGCACCCGCGACGACGCCGCCTCCGCGCGGCTGTGGGAGAACTCCGAACGGCTCACCGGCGTGCGCTACGACTTCGCCGCGCGCTGAGCCGCGCGCCGGGCCGGGAGTCCGGCCGCACTCCCGTCCCGGCCGCGGCGACCGGCAGGCGGCCGGCGTGACGACCGCTGTGACGACCGGTGTTGGGGCAACCGGCCGCCCGGCGCGGCCGGTTGTTCATGTCCTGTCAAAGCAGGCTCCCTACCGTTCCAGGTCGTTCGACCCCGCGCCCGACCGGCCGCGGGGCCAGACGACTTCGGTGGAGTGAACGTGGAACGTCGTGACTTCCTGCGCGGGGCCGTACTCACCGGTTCGGTGGCCGCCTTCGGCGGCTCCCTGTGGCGCGGCGCCGCCCACGCCGCGCCCGCCCAGCCCGGCGCCGGGCCCTACGGGGCCCTGCGCCCGGCCGACGCCAACGGCATCCGGCTGCCCCAGGGCTTCACCAGCCGGGTGATCGCCCGCTCCGGGCAGAAGGTGCCCGGCACCTCCTACACCTGGCACAACGCCCCCGACGGCGGCGCCTGCTACGCCGACGACGGGGGTACCCCCATGTCCGCTCAGGGCTATGGGGGAGGCTGGATCTACGTCTCCAACTCCGAGATCAACCCCGGCGGCGGCGCGGGCGCCGTGCGCTTCGACTCCTCCGGGAACATCACCGGCGCCCACCGCGTCCTGTCCGGCACCCGGCAGAACTGCGCGGGCGGCAAGACCCCGTGGAACACCTGGCTGTCGTGCGAGGAGGTCGACCGCGGCTACGTCTACGAGACCGACCCGTGGGGCGTGAAGCCCGCCGTGCGCCGGGACGCCATGGGCCGCTTCAAGCACGAGGCGGCGGCGGCCGACCCGGTCCGCAAGGTGGTCTACCTGACCGAGGACGTCTCCGACGGCTGCCTCTACCGCTTCCGCCCCACCACCTGGGGCGACCTGTCCTCGGGGACGCTGGAGGTGATGACGGGCGGCTCGGGCACCTCCGGCTCCATAGGCTGGGCCCGCGTCCCGGACCCGTCGGCCGCCTCCACCGCCACCCGCCACCAGGTCTCCGCCGCCAAGCACTTCAACGGCGGCGAGGGCTGCCACTACGCGGACGGCACCTGCTGGTTCACCACCAAGGGCGACGGCCGGGTGTGGCGGCTCGACGCGGCGAACAACACGATCGCGCTGGCCTACGACGACTCCCTGGTCTCCGGCACCGCCCCGCTGACGGGCGTCGACAACGTCACCGGTTCGGCCTCCGGCGACCTCTTCGTCGCCGAGGACGGGGGCAACATGGAGATCTGCGTCATCACACCGGACGACGTGGTCGCGCCCTTCCTGCGGATCGACGGCCAGTCCTCCTCGGAGATCACCGGCCCTGCCTTCTCCCCCGACGGCTCCCGGCTGTACTTCTCCAGCCAGCGCGGCACCAGCGGCAGCGGCTCGGGCGGCATCACCTACGAGGTGCGCGGCCCGTTCCGCTCCTGAACCCGGCCCCGGGCGCGGCGGGGCACGCCGTGCGGCCCCACCGCGCCCGGCAGGTGCGGCGGCGGACGCGTCAGCGGTAGTCGTCCGGGTGGTCCTGCATCCAGACGTTGATCCGGCCGCGGGTGCCGAAGATCAGGTCCTGGTGGGACTCGAGGTGCTCGTAGGAGCGGTCCTCCCCGATCCGCTCCCGCATCGCCGCGATCCACTCGATCGGCTCGGTGAAGTGGCCGGGGCCCTTGCTGTCGGCCTTCATCGCCGCGTCGAGTCGTTCGAGTTCGTCGACGACCCGGTTGAGCAGGTACTCGCAGTTCCCCGGGGTGTCGCAGGAGTCGTTCAAGGTGGCCTGGAGCCCGGCGAAGGCGTCGCGGACCGCCTCGGGGCCCGGGCTCGGGTCCGGCGGCGAGAAGGCCGCGGACTCCTCGGCCTCCGCCGATGCGGAGGCGATGTTCCGCAGTTCCTCGGAGGCGGGCCCGGCCGTCGTCTCCGTGACCGCGGACCGGGAGGGCGAGGGGCCGCCGTCCGCCTCCCGGTCCGCGCCTGCGGAACACGACGGCAGCAGTAACGCGAGGGGGACGGCGAGCGCGGCGGCGCGGGCACGGCGGATACGGCGGGTACGCACGGTGTGGTCTCCGATCAGGCGGCCAACTGTTCTGCCGACCCCGGGAGTCGCCCGGACCGGGGCCACGCTCCGACCGTACGCCATGCCGCCGGGGCCGCCGTGTGCGCACCCGTACCGCCGTGCGCGCGCCCGGGGTGGCGGGGCGCGCGCACGGCGGGACCGGTCACCCGAAGGGGACGGTGAGGACCGAGCCGGAGCCGACCCGGAGCTTGGCCGGGGCGTTGCCGATCGCGCTCCAGACCTCGACGCGGATCGTTCCGCCCTTCAGGTCGCCCAGGCGGCCCGAGGCCGACTTCAGCCCGGCGCGGGAGGCGTCGTACTCCTCCCAGCCGTCCACCGGGTCGGTGGCGAAGTAGCGGTAGGTCTCCACCCGGTCGAAGGTGCCGTCGCCGGTCAGGTCGTACGACACCCGCGCCTGCTGGCCGAGCCCGACGGCCGTGCCGGCGTCCACCTTCAGGTTGAAGCCGGTGGCGCCGCCGGACTCGTAGGAGCCGTTGACGTTCCTGACCTCGTACACCAGCGGCCGGTAGGGAGTGCCGTCGCGGTTGGCGCCGCCCGCCGAGGCGATGGTGTCGGTCGAGGCGGTGGTGGCCTGCGCGGTGCTCAGCGTCCCGCCGGAGCGCAGGTGGAAGGTGTCGCCGGTGGCGGGCGGGTCCTGCGGGCCGCCGGGCTCGCCCGGGTCCGTGGGGTTCGCCGTGCCGGTGCCGGTGGCCGTGGAACGGGCCGGGACGCTCAGCTTCCCGCCGTCGGAGAACGTCACGGTCGCCGCGGAGCCGGAGTGGTTGTGGGCGACGTAGGTGCGGGTGCCGTTCTTGGTGAAGACCGCGGCGGTCGGGCTGTCGGCGGTGACGGAGGTGTCGGGGGCGCCGATCGCGTCCAGGGTGGTGACCCAGTGGTAGGTGTGGGCCCTGCTCTCGCCCGCCTCCGGCTCGTAGCCGCTGTTCTGGGCGTCCCAGGCGGCCTTGCCCTTGGCGGGGTCGGCCAGCGCCTGGAACTCCCAGAAGATGTCGCGCCACTCGACGGCCGGGCCGCCGTTGGCCTTCTCCATCTCGGCGATGCTGCGCCGGATGGCGTCCTTGTTCCGGGCCAGGTGGAGCGAACCGCCGGTCACGGGGAGGACGTTGATGCCGTGGATCTCCTCGGGGTTGGCCGTCCACCAGGTGGAGTAGGCGCCGCCGCTGCCCCAGACCATGCCGACCACGTCGTGGCCGAAGTTCTCGGGGTAGACCTTCTGGTCGGCGTCGAACCAGTACTGGGCGATGGCCTCGGACTCGGTGGTCAGCAGGTAGACGCCCAGGTCCCGCAGGGAGTCGTCACCGGTGGCCGCGCCCCACAGGACCAGGCCGGCGCTGAGGTTGACCGACTCCGAGGACGACTCCTGGTTGTTGCCCGCGGCGAAGCCGGCGTGCCCGGCGGCCCAGCTGTGCCCGGCGTAGACGTCGAAGCCTCGCAGGAAGGGGAACAGCTCGTCGGTGCGGCTGGGGTTGGCGGCGTCCCTCACCAGGGTCTTCACCATCCCGCCCCAGGCGGAGTCCGCCGCCCAGGCCCGGTCGTACTGGGCCACGATCGCCGCGGCCATCACGTAGTACGAGTAGTGGAAGTGGTGGTCGTTGAGCTCCTTGTCGCTGCCGTAGGAGGCGGGGTAGCCGATGAGGGTGCGCCAGTCGCGGTCGTAGGAGAACTCCGAGGCCCCGCCCGGAGTGAACCACTCCTGGAGCCGGCCCTTGATCAGGCCGAGCAGCTTGTCGCGGACGCCCGTCTCGCCGATCTGGTCGGCGATCGGCACCAGTTGGGCGAGCTTGCCGAGCTGCTTGCCCGTCCAGTAGGTGTCGGTGGCGCCCTCGAACGGGTCGGCGGCGTCGGCGACCTGCTTGAGGTACCCCGTCAGCCTGGCCTTGTCCACGGCGCCCGGAACGGGCAGGCCGGGCAGGACGCCGGTGACCTTCTGGGAGGTGGTGAAGGAGGCGCCCTCGCGGACCTTCATCTCACCGCGCGGCGAGGCGTAGGTCCAGCCGGTCAGGGCGTCGGAGGTGTGCAGCCACTGGTGGCGGTAGAGGGCCTGGAGGGTGCCGGTCTCGTCGCCCTCCTTGGCCGTCGTGGTCAGGGTGTAGGTGGCCTTCATCCGGCCGGCGGCCTCGTCGTAGTCCCAGGCCACCTTGGAGCCGGTGACGAAGCTGAAGGCGTACTTGCGGAAGGTGGCCAGCGCGTCGGTGCCCGGCAGGACGGCCAGTGAGAAGTAGTCCTTGGAGCCCAGGTCGGCGCGGATGTCGGTGCCGGAGACGGTCCAGTCGCTGCCGGAGGGGGCGAACAGCGCGTAGTGCCGGCCGCCGATGGTCACGCCGAGCACGTTGCCGTCGTCGGCGAAGACGGTCGGGGTGCTCGCGGCGGAGATCCGCGCGGCGCCGCCGGTGCCCTGGGCGTACACGTAGGGCAGGCCGTGCCCGATGGTGGCGCGCAGGGTGCGGGAGCCGTCGGACCAGCGGGGGGTGACGGTCCAGTCGCTCCAGGAGTCGGCGCGGGCGTCGGGCGAGTCGAGGCCGGCCAGGCCGAGGGTCAGGTCGCGCTTGTGCGTGAACTCGTACTGGCGGCCCTCGCCCACGACGGCGTGCGAGGCGGGGTAGCCGACCTCCAGGCCGCCGGAGACGGCACGGTAGGTCAGGGGGTGGCCGTACATGTTCTCGGAGTACGGGTTGTCGGGGTAGCGCTGGAAGGCCAGGGAGGACCACCAGTCGTTGGTGGGCACCGGCTTTCCGGCGGCTTCCGCGGTGACCTTGGGCTTCACCGGCGCCCCGGCGTTGTTCTCCGGCCCGGCGGCCCCGGCGGGGCGGGTGTCGCTGTAGCCGCCCTGGCCGACGGGAACGGTGGCGGCCGCGGCGCTGCCCGTCCCGACGACGCCGAGGCCGGTGGCGACGGCCGCCGAGGCCGCCACCGCCGCCAGCAGCGCGGCGGGACGTCTGCGGAATCTCATGAAACGGCTCCTGAGGGGGGTGTGCGTGGGGGAGGTCTGAGAGCGCTCTCAGATTCCGGCAACGTAGGTTTCACCCTGACCGAGCGTCAAGATGTTCGACAGAAACAATCTTGAAAAGCCTTCGAGCGTTCAGGAGTTGACGCCTTTGACCCCGGTACGTCCACCGGGCCCGCCGCCCCGGACCCGGCGGCCGGCCCGTGGCACGGACGCGGAAGGGCGGCGCCTCCGCACAGGCGCCGCCCTTCCTTCGGGTGCCGGGACCGCCGTTCCCGCCGGTGAGGGTCGGTCGGCGGGACGGTCCCGGTGTCAGGTGGTCCTCGGTCGTTCCCCGGCCGCGGGTCAGCGGCTGTCGCTGCCCTCCCCGCTCTCCATGGCCGCCGCGCGGCCCGCCTCCAGGCGTGCGACGGGGATGCGGAACGGGGAGCAGGAGACGTAGTCCAGGCCGATCCCGTGGAAGAAGTGGACCGACTCCGGGTCACCGCCGTGCTCTCCGCACACGCCCAGCTTGAGGTCGGGACGGGCGGCCCGTCCGGCCTCGACCGCGCCTCGCACCAGCGCGCCGACGCCGTCCTTGTCGATGGTCTCGAACGGCGAGACCCCGAAGATTCCCTTCTCCAGGTAGGCGGTGAAGAAGCTCGCCTCCACGTCGTCCCGGCTGAAGCCCCACACGGTCTGGGTCAGGTCGTTGGTGCCGAAGGAGAAGAAGTCGGCGCACTCGGCGATCTGACCGGCCGTCACCGCCGCACGCGGCAGCTCGATCATGGTGCCGATCAGCAGCTTCAGGTCCACGCCGCGGGCCTGCTCGATCTCGGCGATGACCTTCTCGGCCTCCTCGCGGACGCACTCCAGCTCCTGGACGGTGCCCACCAGCGGAATCATGATCTCCGCGCGGGGGTCGCCGCCGGCGGCGGCCCGCTCGGCGGCGGCCTCGGCGATGGCCCGCACCTGCATGGTGAACAGACCGGGTATGACCAGGCCCAGGCGCACGCCGCGCAGGCCCAGCATCGGGTTCTGCTCGTGCAGCCGCCGGACGGCCTGCAGCAGACGCTGGTCGTCCTCGTCGGTCTCGCCGCGGGCCTCCGCGAGCGCGACCCGCACCGACAGCTCGGTGAGGTCGGGCAGGAACTCGTGGAGGGGCGGGTCCAGCAGCCGTACCGTCACCGGCAGGCCGTCCATGGCCGTCAGCAGCTCGACGAAGTCGCCCTTCTGCAGCGGCAGCAGCGCGGCCAGCGCGGCCTCGCACTCCTCCTCCGTCTCGGCCAGGACCAGGCGCTCGACCAGTTCGCGGCGCTCGCCGAGGAACATGTGCTCGGTGCGGCACAGGCCGATGCCCTGGGCGCCGAAGCGGCGGGCGCGGGCGGCGTCCTCGGCGTTGTCGGCGTTGGCCCGCACCCGCAGGCGGCGCTCGCCGTCGGCCAGGGTCATGATCCGGTGCACGGCCCGGACCAGTTCGTCGGCCTGCTCGTCGGGCCGGATGCGGCCCTCGAAGTACTCCACGACCGGGGAGGGCACGACGGGCACCTCGCCGCGGTAGACGCTGCCGGTGGAGCCGTCGATGGAGATGACGTCGCCCTCGGCGACGACCAGGCCGCCCGGGGCGGTCAGGCGGCGCCGCTTGAGGTCGACCTGGAGCTCCTCGGCGCCGCACACACAGGTCTTGCCCATGCCGCGGGCGACGACGGCGGCGTGCGAGGTCTTGCCGCCGCGGGAGGTGAGGATGCCCTCCGCGGCGATCATGCCGTCGAGGTCGTCGGGGTTGGTCTCGCGGCGCACCAGGATGACCTTCTCGCCGGCACGGGCGCGGGCCACGGCGGTGGCGGAGTCGAAGACGGCCGCTCCGACGGCGGCGCCGGGCGAGGCGGCGATGCCCCGGCCGATCCGCTCGGCCGCGCCGTCACCGATCCGCCCCTCGTCGAAGCGCGGGAACATCAGCTGGGCGAGCTGGGCGCCGTTGACGCGGCGCAGCGCCTCGGTCTCGTCGATCAGGCCCTGGTCGACGAGCTGGGTGGCGATGCGGAACGCGGCGGCGGCGGTGCGCTTGCCCACCCGGGTCTGCAGCATCCACAGCTTGCCGCGCTCGATGGTGAACTCGATGTCGCACAGGTCCCTGTAGTGGTTCTCCAGGGTCTCCATGATCTGCATGAGCTGGTCGTAGGACTTCTTGTCGATCGTCTCCAGCTCGGCCAGCGGCACGGTGTTGCGGATGCCGGCGACGACGTCCTCGCCCTGGGCGTTGGCGAGGTAGTCGCCGTAGACGCCCTGCTGGCCGCCGGCGGGGTCGCGGGTGAAGGCGACGCCGGTGCCGGAGTCGGGACCGAGGTTGCCGAAGACCATCGAGCAGACGTTGACGGCCGTGCCCAGGTCGTGCGGTATGCGCTCCTGGCGGCGGTAGAGCTTGGCGCGCTCGCCGTTCCAGGAGTCGAAGACCGCGCGGATGGCGAGGTCCATCTGCTCGCGCGGGTCCTGCGGGAAGTCGCGGCCGGTCTGCTCCGAGACGATGCCCTTGAACTCCTCGACGAGGCTCTTGAGGTCGCCGGCGTCCAGGTCGACGTCGGTGGACGCGTTCCGGGCCCGCTTGGCCTCCTCCAGCGCCTCCTCGAACAGATCGCCGTCGATGCCGAGGACGGTCTTGCCGAACATCTGGACGAGGCGCCGGTAGGAGTCCCAGGCGAAACGTTCATCCCCGGACTGGGCGGCGAGTCCGGCCACGGAGGCGTCGGACAGGCCGATGTTCAGGACGGTGTCCATCATCCCCGGCATGGAGAACTTGGCTCCGGAGCGGACGGACACCAGCAGGGGGTCGTCCGCCTGGCCGAGCTTCTTGCCCATCTTCTCCTCGAGGGCCTCGAGGTGGGTGCTCACCTCGTCGCGGAGGGCCGGCGGCTCGGAGCCGGAGGCGAGGTAGACCTTGCACGCCTCGGTGGTGATGGTGAACCCGGGAGGGACCGGGAGACCGAGGTTGGTCATCTCGGCGAGGTTGGCTCCCTTGCCGCCGAGGAGGTCCTTGAGGTCCTTGTTGCCCTCGGTGAAGTCGTAGACGAACTTCTGGGTTACGTGAGGCTCTTGGTTTTCCGGCAAGAGAATCGCGCTCCTCGCTGGATCCCCTCGGCGGAGGCCGGGGGAAGGCTGCCCTGACGGCGGGGAGCGTACCCAGATCGAAGGATTTCGAGTACGGCCACCATTAGTCCATGGGGGCGTAACCGCTCATCCGCCGACGGATCGAAAGTAAAGGATGATTCAAGTGCCGCGAACCCGGTCGTTCACCATTCGAATCCATCGATGCGTTGGGTGGCGACCGGGGCCGCATTCACGACTCTGAGTGATGACGGAGACGGGCGGGTGAACGGAAGAGGGGTGGCACCGAGTGCCACCCTTTGAGAAGTACAGGGCCGCATTAAGCGCTCATATGAGCGCGCCCTCTATCAGAGTGGCGAGCATCACCCTCTTGACGGGCCCAACATCTCAGCCATTGGACACATACGGGAGCTACGCCGCTCGAATGAGCGCCCCCTAGACGGCCCCACCGGCCCCCGCCGGCCCCCTTCGGCGCCCCCGCCTCACAGCCCCATGGCGGCCAGCCGGGCATCGGCCCGCTCCGGTGCGTACAGGTGCTCCACGACCATCGCCCCCGCCCCCACCAGACCCGCCCGCTCCCCCAGCCGGGAGGTGACCACGGTCAGATGAGCGGTGCTGCGGGGCATCGCCCGCTGGTAGAGCAGCTCGCGCACCCCGGTGACGAACGGGGCGCCGGCCAGGTCGCCCGCGATCATCAGCACTCCGGGATTGAGCACGGTGACGACGGTGACCAGCACCTCTCCCACCCGGCGCCCGGCGTCCCGGGCCAGCCGCACCGCGTCGGGTTGCCCGGCCGCCAGCAGCTCGCGCACCCCGGTGCCGGACGCGGCCGGGATGCCGGAGCCGGTCAGCCGCGCCGCCAGCGCCCGGCCGCTGGCGACCGCCGCCAGGCAGCCGTACGAGCCGCACATGCACAGCGCGTCGGGCCGGTCGTGCAGCCTGATGTGCCCGATGTCCCCCGCGCCGCCGTCGATGCCGCGGTACATCTCGCCGTCCACCACGAGCCCGGCGCCGATGCCGGTGGAGACCTTGACCAGCAGGAATGCGCCGCAGTCGCGCCAGCCGGTGCGCTGCTCGGCGTACGCCATGAGGTTGGCGTCGTTCTCCACCAGCACCACGGGCCCCTCGCCGTCCGCACCGGTGTGCCGCAGATACGCCCGCCGCATCCGCTCCGGGATCGGGTACCGGTCCCAGCCCGGCATGATCGGCGGCTGGACCACCTGCCCCGACTCCCACTCCACCGGCCCCGGCACCGACACCCCGATGCCGCAGACGTCCTCCGGCGCCGCCCCGGCCCGCTCCAGCAGCGGCGGGAACCACCTCGTGACCCGGTCGATCACGTTCTCCGGGCCGTCCTCGATGTTCAGGGCCCCGGTGTGCTCGGCCAGCACCCGGCCGTTGAGGTCCAGCGCGGCGGCCAGCCCGTGCCGGGTCTCCACGTCCACGGCGAGCACCACGGCGTGCGAGCCGTCGAACTCCAGGCGGTTCGACGGGCGTCCGCCCGCCGGGCCGCCCACCGGCACGGTGGCTCCGTCGCGGATCCAGCCCGCCCGGAAGAGCTGGTCGAGGCGGTGGCCGACGGTGGATCGGGACAGTCCGGTGGCACGCTGGAGCTCGCCGCGGGTGGTCGCCTGCCCGCTGCGGACCAGTCGCAGCAGATGTCCCGCGCTGGATTGGTTCCCGGTCATACGGTCATCTTCTCCGTACCGCCCGGCCGCCGCCGTCCCGCCCCTGCCGAACGCCCTGCTCAGCCCCCGTCCGGGGCCGTCCGGAACCGTCCGGGGCGGCCCGGGACGGCCCCGCCCCGTCCGCGGCGCGCGGACGGAGCGGGAGAGGCGGGCGGCCCTGCACCACGTCCTCGCGCCGGATCCCCGGCCGCGGTGCACGCGCGTTCACGCGTCCCGCCCGCGCACCGGCCACCCCCGCCCGCGCTTCCCCCCGCGCCTTCCTGTGTCCGGTCTCACAGCATCACTTCTGCCTTTTCACAAGACAGAACCCTAGGCTTATGGAGGCGTAACCTAGGAGTCGTACAGACACCGGAGTTCTCGTGGAGCGCGTCGCCCAGTCCACCGACATCCCCATATCCCCGCCCTGCCCCGGGGCCGGCGTCCCGGGGTCGTGGCCACGCCCCGCGGCCGGGGTGCCACGGCCGCACGCACCGCGCTCCACCGCCCGCTCCGGCGCGGGTGCGGCGGTCCGATGAAGCCCGTCCCGATCCCCCTCACAACAGCACGGCCGTTCATCCCCGCCCAGCGGCCGCCCGTCGGCGTCACCGCCGCCGAGCTGCGCCAGGCCGCGCGCCAGGTGCTGCTGCGCAACTGGACGGGCGCCTCGACCGTTCCCTCGCGCAGTCTGTATCCGCACCAGTGGAGCTGGGACTCGGCGTTCGTCGCGATCGGCCTGCGCCATCTGTCGGCGCCGCGCGCCCAGCGCGAGCTGGAGACGCTGATGTCCGCCCAGTGGGGCGACGGCCGCGTCCCGCACATCGTCTTCAACCCGTCCGTGCCGCTCGGCGCGTACTTCCCCAGCCCGGACTTCTGGCGCTCCTCGACCGCCGGAGCCGGGGCCGGGGCGCCCGGGCACGTCGAGACCTCGGGAATCGTGCAGCCGCCCGTCCACGCGCTCGCCGCCTGGCTGGTGCACCGCGCCGACCCGGCGACCTCGCGGCGGCGCGGCTTCCTCAGACGCCTCTACCCCCGGCTGGTCGCCTGGCACCGCTATCTGACCGTCCACCGCGACCTGGGCGGGCACGGGCTGGTGTCGGCCGTCCACCCGTGGGAGCCGGGCATGGACAACAGCCCGGCCTGGGACGCCCCGCTGTCCCGCGTGGAGCCGGCCGACCCCTGCTCCTTCCGCCGCTGCGACCTCGACCACGGCTCGGCCTCCGACCGCCCCACCGACCTGGACTACGGCCGGTACGTGCGGCTGGCGGCCGACTACCGCGACCACGGCTACCGGGACGGCGACGCCCCGCACCCGTTCGCCGTGGAGGACCCCGGTGTCAACGCCCTGCTGATCGCCTCCGAGCACGCCCTGGCGCAGATCGCCGCCGAGGTCGGGGCGCGGGGCCCCGAGGACGACCCCGGCGGGCACCGCGGACGGGCCGCGCGGCTGACCGAAGCCCTGGTGGACCGCCTGTGGGACGAGGAGAGCGGCATGTTCCTGTGCCGCGACGTGCGCGCCGGGCACCGCGGCGAGCCGATCCGGGAGCGCAGCGCCGCCGGGCTGGTGCCGCTGGTCGTCCCCGGCCTGCCGCACGGAACCGTCCGCACGCTGCTGCGCACGGTCGGCGGCGAGCACTTCGGGCTGGGCGACACCGTACGGCTGGTGCCCAGCTACGACCTGAAGGGCCACGCCTTCGACTCGTGCCGCTACTGGCGGGGACCGGCCTGGTTCAACGTCAACTGGCTGGTGGAACGGGGCCTGAGGCAGTACGGGCACACCACCCGGGCCGACTCCCTGCGCGCCGCGGTGCTGGCGTCGGCCGCCGCGTCCGGCTTCGCCGAGTACGTCGACCCGCACACCGGGGCGGGCCGCGGCGCCCGGGAGTTCAGCTGGACGGCGGCCCTCGCCCTCGACCTGCTGTCCCGCAGCGCCGACCGGTCCGCGGACCGTGCGGCGGTGCGCACCGGGATGCGCGTCGGGGCGCTGGTCCGCAGCGGTACGGCGGGCTGAGGCGGCGGTACGGCTCCCCGGGCGGGACCGCCCGGGGGAGGCACCGGGAGCGGGAGCGGAGGCTGCCGCCCCCGGTCACGCCCCGGGCTCCCCGGGGTCTCAGCCGCCGGAGGTGTCCAGCTCGGCCTCGGCCGCGACGCCCGCGCGGTCGTACGGGTCGTCCAGCCAGCCGTCGGGCAGGGCCACCCGGCTGCGTCCGGAGGTGCGCCCGCGCGGGCCGTCCGCGCCCTTCGGCCACGGCTGGTCCAGGTCGAGCTCGCCCAGCAGGTCCTCCAGCTCGGCGAGGGAGGCCGCGACGGCCAGTTTCCGGCGCATCTCGGAACCCACCGAGAAGCCCTTGGTGTACCAGGCGACGTGCTTGCGGAAGTCGATCACCCCGCGCGCCTCGTCCTCCAGCCACTCCCCCAGCAGCCGGGCGTGCCGCAGCATCACCGCGGCGACCTCGCGCAGGGTGGGCTCGGCCCTCTCCGGCCTGCCCTCGCAGGCGGCCACCAGATCGCCGAACAGCCACGGCCGCCCCAGGCAGCCGCGTCCGACCACGACGCCGTCGCAACCGGTCTCGCGCATCATCCGCACCGCGTCGTCGGCCGACCAGATGTCGCCGTTGCCCAGCACCGGGATCTCGGGCACGGCCTCCTTCAGGGCGGCGATGGCGTCCCAGTCGGCGGTGCCGCCGTAGTGCTGGGCGGCGGTGCGGCCGTGCAGGGCGACGGCGGTGACGCCCTCCTCCACGGCGATGCGCCCGGCGTCCAGATAGGTGAGGTGGTCGTCGTCGATGCCCTTGCGCATCTTCATGGTCACCGGCAGTCCGCCGGCGCCGGTGACGGCCTCGCGCAGGATGGCCCGCAGCAGGTTCCGCTTGTACGGCAGCGCCGAGCCGCCGCCCTTGCGGGTCACCTTGGGCACCGGGCAGCCGAAGTTGAGGTCGATGTGGTCGGCCATGTCCTCGTCGGCGATCATGCGGACGGCCTTGCCGACGGTCGCCGGGTCCACGCCGTAGAGCTGGATGGAGCGCGGCTTCTCGGTCTCGGCGAAGTGGACGAGCCGCATGGTCTTGGCGTCCCGTTCGACCAGTGCCCGGGTGGTGATCATCTCGCTGACGAACAGCCCCCGGCCGCCGCTGTACTCGCGGCACAGCGTCCGGAACGGCGCGTTGGTGATCCCGGCCATCGGCGCGAGGACCACGGGCGGCCGGACCGTGTGCGGACCGATGGCGAGCTGCTGTGACATGGGAGCGGGCATCCTCGTTGTCGCTCGGCGGTGGGGGACGATCCTCCATTGTCCCCCATCCGGCCCGCTGCCCCGCGCGGCCCGCCCCTCCGAGACCCGCCGGGGGCTCCTCGGAGGTCTCCGAGCGGCCCTTTCCCGGTTCAGTGCCCCAGGAAGGCGGGGGTGAAGACGGCGAGGAAGCCCGCCAGCCCGATCAGCCCGAGGATCCAGGGCGCCGGGCTCAGCGACTGCCCGCCGCCGCCCCGCGCGCCGTGCTCGGCCAGATGGTGCGCGGCCTCGGCGCGTGCGAGGCCGCGGGCCGTGAAACGGCGGTCGCAGGTGCCGCAGACGAGATGGCGCCCCTCCCCCGTGCCGCGGCGGAAGCACAGCTCACGGGTGATCCTCACCTCGTGTATGCGCCCGTCCTCGCCGTAACCGCTGACCGTGCCCGTGGTCACCGTGCCCGTCGTCAGCATCCGTCCCCCCTTTTTTCGCCCTCCGGATCCCACCCTTGCGTTCCCGGCCGATTCTGGGAGGCGGCACACCCCGGTGCCAGGGCCGAGTGGGGCAGTGTTCGGCGACGGCCGGTTTCCGGATCCCGGCAAGCGGGAGGCGGCCGGGGCGGCTTCACGGCCGTCCCGGCTTCCGGTGCCGTGCGGGCCCCGGCGGCCGGAGGACACCGGCGCAGACCCCCGGGCCCCTTGGGGAACCGGTGTGGAGGAGAACCGAAAATGGGACCGCTCCCACGCTTTGACCAGCAACGATGATGAAATTTGTGACGAAGGGATCGCCCTGCGCAGCCCCCGTTGCTAGCCTCTTCGCGACCCTGTCCCAGGCGTCGGAACGACGCCTTCCACTGCTCCGCGGAGGAAGATCATGCGCAAGAGCCCGAGGTCGTCCTTATCCCTGGCGTTACGCCCGGCGGCCGTGGCCGCCGTCGGTGCGGCGGCCCTCGTCCTGCCCGCCGCTCCCGCCATCGCCGCCGACACCGAGGACCCGGCCGCCGGGCCGCAGTCCCGGCTGGTGCTGACCATGACGCCGGGCCTGCACTCCCCCGGCTCCGAGTACACCCTTGAGTGCCGACCCCCCGGCGGCACCCACCCCGACGCCGTCGGCGCCTGCGCCAAACTCTCCGCCGCCGGCGGCGACTTCGACAAGCTGGTCCCCACCGGGGCCATGGGCTGCCAGGGCCTGCACGACCCGGTGACCGTCTCCGCCAGGGGCACCTGGCTCGGCGGCGAGGTCGCCTGGTCAGAGACCTTCGGGAACAGCTGCGAGGCCATCACGGCGACGAACTTCGTCTTCCGTTTCTGAGCCCGCGCCCCGCATCCCGCCCCCCGCCGCATCCCGTACGCCCGCGCCAGCACCGCCGCCCGGGGCGGCGGGAACGGCCGGAGGCCTCCGCACCCGCACCGGGTCCGGAGGCCTCCGCGGACGGATCCGTCCTGTGCGCGGACTCAGCAGCCGATCAGCCGGGCCGCGAGGTAGGACTCGATCTGGTCGAGCGAGACGCGCTCCTGCTTCATGGTGTCGCGCTCGCGCACCGTGACGGCGTCGTCGTCGAGGGTGTCGAAGTCGACGGTGACGCAGAACGGCGTGCCGATCTCGTCCTGGCGGCGGTAGCGGCGGCCGATGGCGCCGGCGTCGTCGAACTCGATGTTCCAGTGCTTGCGCAGCGTGTCCGCCAGGCCCTTGGCCTTCGGGGAGAGCTGCGGGTTGCGCGACAGCGGCAGGACGGCGACCTTGACCGGCGACAGGCGCGGGTCGAGGCGCATCACGACGCGCTTCTCCATCTTGCCCTTGGCGTTGGGCGCCTCGTCCTCGGTGTAGGCGTCCAGCATGAAGGCCAGCATCGTGCGGCCGACGCCGGCCGCGGGCTCGATGACGTACGGCGTCCAGCGCTCGCCGGCCTCCTGGTCGAAGTACGACAGGTCCTGGCCGGAGGCCTTGGAGTGCGAACTCAGGTCGTAGTCGGTGCGGTTGGCCACACCCTCCAGCTCACCCCACTCGCCGCCGCCGAAGCGGAAGCGGTACTCGATGTCGGCGGTGCGCTTGGAGTAGTGGGAGAGCTTCTCCGCCGGGTGCTCGTACCAGCGCATGTTCTCCTCGCGCAGGCCCAGGCCGGTGTACCAGTTCCAGCGCTGCTCCATCCAGTACTCGTGCCACTTCTCGTCCTCGCCCGGCTTGACGAAGAACTCCATCTCCATCTGCTCGAACTCGCGGGTGCGGAAGATGAAGTTGCCCGGAGTGATCTCGTTCCGGAAGGACTTGCCCATCTGCGCGATGCCGAACGGCGGCTTGCGGCGCGAAGTCTGCTGCACCTGCGCGAAGTTGGTGAAGATGCCCTGTGCGGTCTCGGGGCGCAGGTAGGCCACCGAGCCGGAGTCCTGGGTCGGGCCGAGGTGCGTGGACAGCAGGCCGGAGAACTGCTTGGGCTCGGTGAACTGGCCCTTGACGCCGCAGTTGGGGCAGTTGACGTCCGACAGGCCGGCGGCGGGGAGGCGGCCGTGCTTGGCCTCGTACGCCTCCTCCAGGTGGTCGGCGCGGAACCGCTTGTGGCACGAGGTGCACTCGGTCAGCGGGTCGGTGAAGGTGGCCACGTGGCCGGAGGCGACCCAGACCTCGGAGGCGAGGATGACCGACGAGTCGATTCCGACCACGTCGTCGCGCGAGGTGACCATGTAGCGCCACCACTGGCGCTTGATGTTCTCCTTCAGCTCCACACCCAGCGGACCGTAGTCCCAGGCGGCCCTCTGCCCCCCGTAGATCTCGCTGCAGGGATAGACGAAGCCACGGCGCTTGCTGAGGCTGACGATGGTGTCGATCTTGTCGGCGGCCACGGTGCTCTCTTCGGTACAGACGACGGAATACCTCAGGTTACCGGCGATGACGGGGGCGGGATCAAATCGGTTCGGGGTTCGGACGGAAGATGGTGGAAACCCGGTCGCCGCAGCTCCCCGGGATCTCCATCTCATTTGACAATCATTTCCAACTAGGGCGAAAATGGGTGTCATGAACGATCGAAGCCGCCCTCTCATACCCCGCCCCCGCCGCCGCGCAGCCTCCCGTACCGCGCTGGCCGGAGCCGCCGCCCTGGGCGTGCTAGGCCTGACCGCCTGCGGCGCCGAAGGGACGGGAGGGGGCGCGAGCGACGGGGTGGACGTCGTCGCCTCGTTCTACCCCATGCAGTTCCTCGCCGAGGAGATAGGCGGGGAGCACGTCTCGGTCGGCTCCCTGGTCGAGCCGGGCGTCGAGCCGCACGACCTGGAGCTGAGCCCGCGGCAGACCGCCGAGCTGGGCGAGGCGGACCTCGTGGTCTACCTCAAGGGCTTCCAGCCCGCCGTGGACAAGGCGATCGAGCAGTCCGGCGTGGAGAACGTCGCCGAGGCGACCTCCTACACCGAGCTGGAGAAGCACGGCTCCGGCCAGGAGGAGGAACACGGGGACGAGCACGGGGACGAGCACGCCTCCGGGCACGGGGACGGCCACGGGGAGGAAGGCCACGAGGAGCCCGCCGAGGAGGGCCACGAGGGCCACGACCACGGCGGCGAGGGGGCCGCCGACCCGCACATCTGGCTCGACCCGGTGAAGTACGCCGAGGTCGCCGAGGGCGTCGGCGAGGCCCTGGCGAAGGCGGACCCGGACCACGCGGACGACTACCGCAAGAACGCCGACGCGCTGGCGGAGAAGCTCAGGGACCTGGACGCGGACTTCCGCGAGGGCCTGGAGAACCGCAGGACCGACACCTTCATCACCGCCCACGCGGCCTTCGGCTACCTCGCCGACCGCTACGGACTCCACGAGGAGTCCGTGGCCGGCCTCGACCCCGAGTCCGAGCCCAGCGGCGCGAGGATGAAGCAGCTGCACCAGGTGGCCCGGGAGGACGACGTCGACACGGTCTTCTTCGAGGCGGCGGCCGGCGAGCGCACCGCGAAGACCCTCGCCGACGACCTGGGGCTGCGCACCGACGTCCTCGACCCCGTCGAGGGCATCACCGACGCCTCCCGGGGCGACGACTACTTCGAGGTCATGCGCTCCAACCTCCAGGCTCTGCGGAAGGCGCTCGGCGCCCGGTGAGGAGGCCGACCACGATGGACGAGCACACCACCACGACACAGGCGGCGGCACGGACCGCGGCACAGGCGGCGCCCCCGGTGCTGTCCCTGCGGGGCGTGACCGCCTCGCTCGGGGCACGGCCGGTGCTGCGCGGCATCGACCTGGCCGTGGGGCGGGGCGAGGTCGTCGCCCTGCTCGGCGCGAACGGCTCGGGCAAGTCCACGACGGTGCGGGCCGCCGTCGGCCAGGTGCAGACCTCGGGCGGCGAGCTGGAGCTGTTCGGCACCCCGCTGCGCCGCTTCCGCGACTGGCGCCGCGTGGGCTACGTACCGCAGCGCTCGACCGCGGCGGCCGGCGTACCCGCGACCGTGCGCGAGGTCGTCGCCTCCGGGCGGCTGGCCCGCAGGCGGCTGGGACCGATGGGGCGCGGCGACCGGGCGGCGGTACGGCGGGCCCTGGAGCTGGTCGGGCTGGCCGACCGGGCCCGGGACTCGGTGAACGCGCTCTCCGGCGGCCAGCACCAGCGCGTGCTGATCGCCCGCGCGCTGGCCGCCGAACCCGAGCTGCTGGTCATGGACGAGCCGCTGGCCGGTGTGGACCTGCTCAGCCAGCGCGTCCTGGCCGAGGCGCTGCGCGAGCAGAGCGCCGGGGGCGTGTCGGTCCTGCTGGTGCTGCACGAACTCGGCCCGCTGGCCCCGCTGATCGACCGCACGGTCGTCCTGCACGACGGCCGGGTGGAGCGCGTGGACGGCACCGCCCACCTCCACGACCAGGCGTGCCACCCGCACGCCCACTCCTCCGCCGAACCGACCCGGACCGGACTGCTGACATGATCGAGATCCTCCAGCCCGCCTTCATGCAGCGCGCGCTGCTCGCCGCGCTGCTGGTCGGCGTCGCGGCCCCCGCCATCGGCATCTACCTCGTCCAGCGCCGTCAGGCGATCATGGGCGACGGGATCGGGCACGTGGCCCTCACCGGTGTGGCGCTGGGCTTCCTGCTGAGCACCAGCCCGGTGTGGACGGCCGTGGTGGTCGCCTCGCTCGGCTCGGTCGCCATGGAGCTGATCCGCTGGTACGGCAGAACGCGCGGCGACGTGGCCCTGGCCATGCTGTTCTACGGCGGCATGGCGGGCGGAGTCCTGATCATCAACCTGGCGCCGGGCGGCACCACGGCCGATCTCCTCTCCCCGCTCTTCGGCTCGGTCATGACCGTCTCGCCCGAGGACGTCACCGCCATCGTGGTGCTGTCCGGCCTCGCCCTGGCGGTCTCCTTCGGGCTGCGGCGGCAGTTGTTCGCCGTCTGCCAGGACGAGGAGTTCGCCCGGGTCAGCGGGCTGCCGGTGCGGCTGCTCAACCTGCTGCTGGCCGTCACCGCCGCCGTCACCGTTACCGTGGCCATGCGGGTGGTGGGCCTGCTGCTGGTGAGCGCCCTGATGGTGATCCCGGTGGCCGCGGCCCAGCAGGTCACGCGCGGCTTCGCGACCACCATGGGTCTCGCGGTGGGCATGGGCGTGCTGGTGTCCGTGTCCGGCACCGCCACCTCGTACTACGCCGACGTCCCCCCCGGCGCCACCATCGTGCTGCTGGCCATCGCGCTGTTCGCCGTCCTGTCCGCGGCGGCTCCGCTGCTCAACCGCGCCCGGCTCAGGGCGCGGGCGCGGGACGAGGAGGCGCCCGGGTGGAAGGGCCGGGCGGGAGACCGGGAGGGGGAGGGCCGGGAGGCGGCGGAAGGCGTTACGGTCGTGCGGTGACCGATGGTCGTCGGCGGACGGCGCGGCCGATGACACCACCGGTGCGGAGTGCGCCCGGCGGCGACCGCCGCACCTGGCACAATGACCGATCAGCTACGCGAGGTAGCGCCGACTCTAGGAGGCAATGGTGGCGACCGCAGGTCCCCCCGTACGCGGCCGGTCGACCCGGCAGCGCGCCGCTGTGGCGGCGGCGCTCAGCGAGGTCGACGAGTTCCGCAGCGCCCAGGAGCTGCACGACATGCTCAAGCACCGAGGCGACTCCGTCGGTCTGACCACCGTCTACCGCACGCTCCAGTCGCTGGCCGACGCCGGCGAGGTGGACGTGCTGCGCACCGACGAGGGCGAGGCCGTCTACCGCCGGTGCAGCAGCGACGACCACCACCACCATCTGGTCTGCCGCAACTGCGGCAAGGCCGTGGAGGTGGAGGGGCCCGCGGTGGAGAAGTGGGCGGACTCCATCGCCGCGGAGCACGGCTTCGTGGACGTGGCCCACACCATCGAGATCTTCGGCACCTGCGGCGAGTGCGCGGCCGCGCGGAGCGCCAAGGCCTGACGGTCCCGGTGCCGCGGTGCCGCGGCTCCCAGGTGGGAGCCGCGGGACCGCGGCGGCGCGCGCGCCGGGGCCGCGGGCGTCAGCCCTGCGGCGGTACGGTCCCCTCCGGCCGCGCGCTCCCCTCCTGCGGGGCGGGAGCGGCCTGCGGGGCGGGAGCGGACGCGACGGGCTCGGCACCGCCGAAGCGGCGGTCGCGGCGGGCGTACTCCAGGCACGCGTCCCACAGGTTGCGGCGGTCGAAGTCCGGCCACAGCACGTCCTGGAAGACCATCTCGGCGTACGCGCTCTGCCATATCAGGTAGTTGGAGGTGCGCTGCTCGCCCGAGGGCCGCACGAAGAGGTCCACGTCCGGCATGTCCGGGTAGTACAGGTACCTCGCGACCGTCTTCTCGTTCACCTTCGACGGGTCCAGCCGCCCGGCCCGCACGTCCGCCGCGATGGCCGCCGCCGCGTCGGCGATCTCGGCCCGTCCGCCGTAGTTGACGCAGAAGTACAGCGTCATGGCGTCGTTGTCCTTCGTCTGCTCCTGGGCCACCTGGAGCTCCTGGACGACCGACTTCCACAGCTTGGGCATCCGGCCGACCCAGCGGATGCGGATGCCGAGCGCGTCCATCTCGTCGCGGCGGCGGCGGATGACGTCGCGGTTGAAGTTCATCAGGAAGCGGACCTCCTCGGGGGACCGCTTCCAGTTCTCGGTGGAGAAGGCGTACAGGGAGAGGTTCTTCACGCCCATCTCCAGGCAGCCCTTGAGCACGTCCATCACGACGCCCTCGCCGACCTTGTGCCCCTCGGTGCGCGGCAGTCCGCGCTGCTTGGCCCAGCGCCCGTTGCCGTCCATCACGACCGCCACGTGCCTCGGCACCAGATCGGCGGGGATCCGCGGCGGACGCGCGCCGGAGGGATGCGGTTCGGGGGTGAGGTACTCGCGACGCTGCCGGGACAGCATTCCGCGCCGTGCCATGCGGTTCATCTCCAGTCGGGCGTGGCCGGGAGCGGCCGCGCCTGGGTGAGGACGGGGAAGGGATACCGGGAGCGTAGCCGGTCGGCTCCCTCAGGTCTTCTCGACGTAGCGCAGGGAGCGCAGGCCCCGCTCCAGGTGCCAGTGCAGGTACGCCGACACCAGCCCGCTGCCCTCGCGCACGTGCCGGGCCTCGGCCGCGTCGGCCGTCGCCCAGTCGCCGGTCAGCAGCGCGCCCAGCAGCCGCAGCGCCTCGGGGGACGGCACGACGCTGCCCGGCCTGCGGCAGTCGGCGCACACCACCCCGCCGGCGGCGACGGAGAAGAACCGGTTGGGGCCGGGCATCCCGCACTGGGCGCACGCCTCGAAGCTGGGCGCGTAGCCGCCCACGGCAAGGGAGCGCAGCAGGAAGGCGTCCAGCACCAGCGCCGGGGCGTGCTCGCCGGCGGCGAGGGTGCGCAGGCCGCCGATCAGCAGCAGGTACTGCTGGACGTTGGGCTCGCCCTCGTGGTCGGTGAACCGCTCGGCCGTCTCCAGCATGGCCGTCCCGGCGGTGTAGCGGGCGTAGTCGGTGACGATGTTCCGCCCGTACGGCGCGATGGTCTCGGTCTGGGTGCACAGCGGCAGGCCGCGGCCGACCAGGTCGCTGCCGCGCGCGAAGAACTGGACGTCGACGTGGGAGAACGGCTCCAGCCGCGCCCCGAACTTCGACTTGGTGCGCCGCACGCCCCGCGCCACGGCCCGTACCCGTCCGTGTCCGCGCGTGAGCAGCGTGATGATGCGGTCGGCCTCGCCCAGCTTCTGGGTGCGCAGGACCACGCCGTCGTCGCGGAACAGGCTCACGGCACCTCCGTGGCGCCCGGCCGGGGGTCCGGGGGGTGCCCCCCGGGTCGGCACGGCTGGGTGCGCGAGGCCACGCCGTCGTCGCGGAACAGGCTCATTCCCCCATTGTCCCCCACCCGGGCCGGGCGGGGAGACGGGTCAGGGGAGCCGGGAGGCGTCAGGAGGGGGTGGTGCGGGCGGCGTCCAGCAGGCGGTCGGTCTCCTCCCTGCACAGCCGCAGGGTACGGCCGACCAGACCCAGCGTCCTGCGCTCGCCGGGTGTGTAGGGGCCGTCGGCGAGGGCGATGCGGGCGCCCAGGAGAAGCAGGCTCTCGCGGCCGGGTCCGGCCAGGTGCGGGGCGATCGGGGCCAGGGCCTCGTGCAGCTCTATCTCCATGGTGACCCCGTCGGAGCCGACCGCCGCGAGCAGGGCGACCAGCTGCTCCTCGGAGCAGCCGGTGAAGCCGGCTGCCCGGACGCCCTCCACGGCCGCCTCGCGGGTCGACCGCGCCTCGTAGCCGCCCACCGCCAGCACGGCCAGCGCGACGGCGTGGACGGCGTCGCGGAGCATGGTGCCCAGCCGGGTGGTGGTGGGGTGGTCGAGGGCGTCGGTGCCGAAGTGCCCGTCGCAGGACGCGCACTCCAGCACGGGCCCGGCCTCGCCGCGCGGCAGCACGGGGACACCGAGCACGACCAGGCGGCGGCGCCCGGTGCGGCGTCTGTAGTTGCGGTCGCCGCCGCAGGAGGGGCAGAAGAACTCGCCGTCGTCGACCGTGTGCCAGGCCGTGCGGACACCCGCCAACCGCAGTCTCCGGCCGTCCCGGCTCCGGGAGTGCACCACTGCCGTACCTCCGTCACGCTTCAGCGCCATTGCCGCGTGGCGTGATGTTAACCACATCCATGAGGTGCCGTCAGTACCCCGGAAGGCACCCGTCCCTTCCCCTTGTGGCCCTTGCGGGCCGGTCCGGAGGGCGTACGCGCAGGTCGGGAGGGGTTCTGCGGCATCCGTGCACCGGACGGAAACCTTTGCGAAAGCACGGCGCCACCGGACCGCCCGGGTGCCCGGCGCTCCGGACCCCGGCGAACGGGCCGCGGGCCCGGACGCGCTCCGGGGAGGCCTCGCACACCCCGCCGGAGCGCGCCCGCCTCCCCCGGTGGCCTCGTGGAGACGGCCCGCCCCGCCGGACGGGCGTCCGGCGGGGCGGGCGGTGTTCACAGCGGAGGGAGCGGCCGCCGGGTCCCGGGACCGCCGGGCCGCCGGGCCGTCAGCGGAAGGCGCGGTTGACGGCGGAGACGATCGCCTTCAGCGAGGCGCGGGTGGTGTTGGGGTCGATGCCGATGCCCCACAGCACCTTGCCGTCGATGGCGCACTCGATGTACGAGGCGGCCTGCGCGGAGGCGCCCTCGCTCATGGTGTGCTCGGTGTAGTCCAGCAGCCTCGCGTCGATGCCGATGCCCTCCAGCGCGTCGAAGAACGCGGAGATCGGGCCGTTGCCGCTGCCGGTCAGCACGGTGTCGGTGCCGTCGACGGCCGCCTCGACGGTGAGGGTGTCCACGCCGTCGGTGTCGGTGGTGGTCTGGCCGTTGCGGACCTGGATGCGGCCCCAGGGGTTGTCGGGGTTGGGCAGGTACTCGTCACGGAAGGCCTCCCAGATCTGCGCCGGGGTGATCTCGCCGCCGTCCGCGTCCGTCCTGGCCTGGATGATCTTCGAGAACTCGATCTGCATCCGGCGCGGCAGGTCCAGCTTGTGGTCGTTCTTCAGGACGTAGGAGATGCCGCCCTTGCCGGACTGGGAGTTGACGCGGATGACCGCCTCGTAGGAGCGTCCGACGTCCTTGGGGTCGATGGGCAGGTACGGCACCGCCCACTCGATCTCCTCCACCGGCTTGCCGGCCGCGGCCGCGTCGGCCTCCATGGCCTCGAAGCCCTTCTTGATGGCGTCCTGGTGGGAGCCGGAGAAGGCGGTGTAGACCAGATCTCCCGCGTACGGGTGGCGCGGGTGGATCTCCATCTGGTTGCAGTACTCGGCGGTGCGGCGGATCTCGTCGATCCGGCTGAAGTCGATCTGCGGGTCGATGCCCTGGCTGAACAGGTTCATCCCCAGCGTGACCAGGTCCACGTTGCCGGTGCGCTCGCCCTGCCCGAACAGGCAGCCCTCGACCCGGTCGGCGCCGGCCATCACGGCCAGCTCGGCGGCGGCCACGGCGGTGCCGCGGTCGTTGTGCGGGTGGGTGGACAGGCAGACGAACTCGCGCCGCGACAGGTTCCGGGACATCCACTCGAAGCGGTCGGCGTGGGTGGAGGGCGTGGAGCGCTCGACGGTGGCGGGCAGGTTCAGGATGATCTCGCGGCCCTCCTCGGGCTGCCAGACGTCCATGACCGACTCGCAGACCTCCAGGGCGAAGTCCAGCTCGGTGTCGGTGAAGATCTCCGGGCTGTACTGGTAGCCGAAGACCGTCTCGTCGCCCAGGATCTTCTCGGCGTACTCGACCACCAGGCGGGTGCCGTCCACGGCGATCTGCCGGATGTCGTCCCTGGAGCCGCGGAAGACCACGCGGCGGAAGACCGGGGCGGTGGCGTTGTACAGGTGGACCGTCGCCCGGTGGGCGCCGGCCAGGGACTGCACGGTGCGCTCGATCAGGTCCTCGCGGGCCTGGGTCAGCACCGAGATCGTCACGTCCTCGGGGACGGCGCCCTCTTCGATGATGGAGCGCACGAAGTCGAAGTCGGTCTGGCCGGAGGAGGGGAAGCCGACCTCGATCTCCTTGTAGCCCATGCGGACCAGCAGGTCGAACATCTCGCGCTTGCGGGCGGGCGACATCGGGTCGATCAGCGCCTGGTTGCCGTCGCGCAGGTCGGTGGACAGCCAGCGGGGGGCCTTGGTGATCCGCTTGCCGGGCCAGGTGCGGTCGGGCAGCTCGACGGCCTCGTAGCCGCGGTAGCGGTGGATCGGCATGCCCGACGGCTTCTGGGCCACCGTGGCGGCGGTGACGGGCGTGGGGCGGCCTACGCGGGAGGAATCACTGCTCATGTGGACTGGGCTCCTGTGGAGGGCGATGGGCTTCGAAGCGCTTTCCGAACGCTTCCGAAGGGGCCGACGACGGCATCACCGAACTCCGCGGGGAGGGGGTCGGCCGTATGACTACAGGCCCTCGCCGCGGCAGCTAAGGAGAAGCAGCCCAAAACGCATGATGCGATTCAGCGTAACCGAGGCGGACGGTGCGTGGCGGCGCGTATCAGTATGCGAGAACTCACATGGGTGAGCACGGCTTTCGCGGACCGGCCCCCGCACCCCGCCGGGGCGGGGTGCGGGGGCCGGGTCGTACGGCGTACGGCGGCCTGCGGGCGCGCCCTCCTCCGGGAGCGGCTAGAAGCCGAGCCTGCGGAGCTGCTTGGGATCGCGCTGCCAGTCCTTGGCGACCTTGACGTGCAGGTCCAGGTAGACGGGGGTGCCCAGCAGCGCCTCGATCTGCTTGCGGGACTTGGTGCCGACCTCCTTCAGCCGGCTGCCCTTGGGGCCGATGACGATGCCCTTCTGGCTGGGGCGCTCGATGAAGACGTTGGCGTGGACGTCCAGCAGCGGCCGGTCCGCCGGGCGCCCCTCGCGCGGCGTCATCTCCTCGACCACCACGGCGATGGAGTGCGGCAGTTCGTCGCGCACCCCCTCCAGCGCCGCCTCCCGGATCAGCTCGGCGACCATGACCTGCTCGGGCTCGTCGGTGAGGTCGCCGTCCGGGTACAGCTGCGGGCCCTCGGGCAGGAGGGGGACGAGCAGGTCGGCCAGCAGGCCCACCTGGTCGCCCGCGGTGGCCGAGACGGGGACGATCTCGGCCCACTCGACGCCCAGTTCCTTGCCGAGCCGGTCGACGGAGACGAGCTGCTCGGCCAGTGCCCTGGAGTCCACCAGGTCGGTCTTGGTGACGACCGCGACCTTCGGGGTGCGCTTCAGGGCCGCCAGCTCCCCCGCGATGAAGCGGTCGCCGGGACCGATCTTCTGGTCGGCCGGCAGGCAGAAGCCGATCACGTCGACCTCGGCCCAGGTGGTGCGCACCACGTCGTTGAGGCGCTCGCCGAGCAGGGTGCGCGGCTTGTGCAGACCGGGGGTGTCCACCAGGACGAGCTGCGCGTCGGGGCGGTGGACGATGCCGCGCACGGTGTGGCGGGTGGTCTGCGGGCGGTTGGAGGTGATCGCGACCTTCGTCCCCACCAGGGCGTTGGTGAGGGTCGACTTGCCCGCGTTGGGGCGGCCGACGAAGCAGGCGAAGCCCGCGCGGTGCGGTGCGGACTCCGCCTGCTGCTCGGGCCGGGAAGAGGGGGAACGGTCGCTCATGGTGGCCATTCTCCCCGATTCGCGGGGTGCCCCCGTACCGCGGCCGCCCCGCCCCCTCCCCCCGCCCGGCCGTTCAGCCCGCGGTGACGGTGGAGCGGACCGCGCCGTCGGGGCCGGCCAGCAGTACCGGGGTGGCGGGGCCGCCCAGCTCGTGGACGGCGGCGAGGTCGGCGGAGGGCACGGCGGGCGCCTCGGAGACCACGGCCGCGGCCTCCAGGGACTTGGCTCCGGACGCCACCGCCATCGCGACGGCCGTCTGCAGCGCGCTCAGCCGGAGCGACTTCAGAGCGACGGTTCCGGCCACGTACGTGCGCCCGGTCTCATCGCGTACGGCCGCGCCCTCGGGCACGGCGTTGCGGGCCCGCGCGCTGCGCGCGAGGGTGACGATCTTGCGGTCTTCGGGATCCAGGTCGGCGGCTTCGCTCATGCGGGTGAGCATATGTGCTCACCGCCCGGCGGGGCGGCCGGACCGGGAACAGGCACATCCCGTCCCCACGTCCCCCTCCGGCCCTCCGCCCGTCAGCCGCCGGCCTCGGCCGCCGCCTCGTCCTGCGGCTCCGGCACGGGGGCGCGGACGGGCTCGACCAGGACCGTGACGATGCGGTTGCGGCGGCCCGCCGGGGACTCGGCGGTCAGCCGCAGGCCGAGCGGCGCCGGATCGCCCCGGTTGTCCGCGTGGTGGCCGCCGCGGTGCTCGCCGCGCCCCTCGGGCAGCTCCACCGTCGCCGTGGCCCCCGCGATGGGGACGCGGCCCAGGAGCTTGGCCAGCAGCCCGCCGACCGTCTCCACGTCCTCGTCCTCCAGGTCCAGGCCGTACAGCTCGCCCAGGTCCCCCAGGTCCAGACGGGCGGTGACCCGGTGGCGGCCCTCGCCCAGATCCTCGACGGGCGGCAGCTCCCGGTCGTACTCGTCGGTGATCTCGCCGACGATCTCCTCCAGGATGTCCTCGATGGTGACGATCCCGGCGGTGCCGCCGTACTCGTCGATCACGACGGCGACGTGGTTGCGGTCCTTCTGCATCTCGCGCAGCAGGTCGCCGGCGTTCTTGGTGTCGGGGACGAAGACGGCCCGCCGCATGGCCGTGGAGACCAGGTCGTTCTCGGTCTCGCGGTTGATGTGGACCTTCCGGGAGAGGTCCTTGAGGTAGACGATGCCGACGATGTCGTCCTCGTTCTCGCCGGTCACCGGGATGCGGGAGAAGCCCGAGCGCAGGGCCAGGGTGAGCGCCTGGCGGATGGTCTTGAACCGCTCGATGGAGACCAGCTCGGTGCGCGGCACCATCACCTCGCGCACCAGGGTGTCGCCCAGCTCGAAGACCGAGTGCACCATGCGGCGCTCCTCGTCCTCGATCAGCGCCTCGCGCCCGGCCAGGTCCACCATGGCCCGCAGTTCGGCCTCGGTGGCGAACGGGCCCTTGCGGAAGCCCTTGCCCGGGGTCAGGGCGTTGCCCAGGAGGATCAGCAGCTGCGGCAGCGGGCCGAGCACCCGGGCGAGCGGCAGCAGCACGTACGCGGCGGCCGTGGCGGTGTTCAGCGGGTGCTGGCGGCCGATGGTGCGCGGCGAGACTCCGACGGCGACGTAGGAGACCAGCACCATCACGCCGCCGGCCGCGGACAGCGCCTGCCAGGTGCTGTCGAAGGTGTGCAGGAAGCCGTAGGTGACCAGGACCCCGGCCGACATCTCGGCGGTCACCCGCAGCAGCAGGGCGAGGTTGAGGTAGCGGGTGGGGTCGGCCGCGACGGCGGCCAGCTTGTCCCCGCCGCGCCGCCCGGAGCGTACGGCCTCCTCGGCGCGGTAGCTGGTGGTGCTGGCCAGGCCCGCCTCGGCGCAGGCGGCCAGCCAGGCGAGGCCGACCAGCAGGACCGCCGCGGCGATCAGGGGGGCGCTCATGTCGTCGTCGGGGCCGGGGAGGGCCCCTCCAGGCCCCGCTCGGCGCGCCAGCCGTCGACGATCGCCGCCTGGAGGCCGAACATCTCGGTCCGCTCGCCGGGCGTCTCGTGGTCGTAGCCCAGCAGGTGGAGCACCCCGTGGACGGTGAGCATCTGCAGCTCCTCGTCCATGGAGTGCTTCGTCGGGGCCTCGTCGCCCTGCTTCTCGGCGACGTCGGGGCAGAGCACGATGTCGCCGAGGAGGCCCTGCGGGGGCTCGTCGCCGTCCTTGGAGGGCGGGCGCAGCTCGTCCATGGGGAAGGACATCACGTCGGTCGGGCCGGGGAGGTCCATCCACTGCTTGTGGAGCTGCTCCATGGCGTCGGGGTCGACGGCGATCACCGACAGCTCCGACAGCGGGTGGATGCGCATCCGGGCGAGGGCGTAGCGGGCGATGTCGAGGATCGCCCGCTCGTCGATCTCGCGGCCGGACTCGTTGTTGACGTCGATCGACATGTGGGTGGTGGTTGCTTTCCGTTACTTTCGTTCACTGCCGTCGGTGGTGCCGTGGCGGTCGTCGTAGCGCTCGTAGGCGTCGACGATACGGCCGACCAGCTTGTGCCGTACGACATCGGTGCTGGTGAGCCGCGAGAAGTGGACGTCCTCCACGCCCTCGAGGATCTCCTGCACCTGGCGCAGGCCGCTTCTGGTGCCGCCGGGCAGGTCCACCTGGGTGACGTCGCCGGTGATCACGATCTTGGAGTCGAAGCCGAGCCGGGTGAGGAACATCTTCATCTGCTCGGGGTTGGTGTTCTGCGCCTCGTCCAGAATGATGAAGGCGTCGTTGAGCGTCCGGCCGCGCATGTACGCCAGCGGCGCGACCTCGATCGTCCCGGCGGCCATCAGGCGCGGGATCGAGTCGGGGTCGAGCATGTCGTGCAGCGCGTCGTACAGCGGCCGCAGATACGGGTCGATCTTCTCGTAGAGCGTGCCGGGCAGGAAGCCCAGACGCTCCCCCGCCTCGACGGCGGGCCGGGTCAGGATGATGCGGGTGACCTGCTTGGACTGCAGGGCCTGCACCGCCTTGGCCATGGCGAGGTAGGTCTTGCCGGTGCCCGCCGGGCCGATGCCGAAGACGACCGTGTGCTTGTCGATCGCGTCCACGTAGCGCTTCTGGTTGAGCGTCTTGGGGCGGATCGTGCGGCCGCGGTTGGACAGGATGTTCTGCGTGAGCACCTCGGCCGGTGTCTCGTCGGCGCCGCCCTCCGCGTCGCGGAGCATGGCGATCGATCGTTCCACCGCGTCCTCCGTCAGCGGCTGGCCGGTGCGCAGCACCAGCATCATCTCGTCGAACAGCCGCTGGACGAGCTCGACCTCCGCCGCCTCGCCGGTCGCGGTGATCTCGTTCCCCCGGACGTGGATGTCCGTCGCCGGGAAGGCCTTCTCGATCACGCGGAGGAGGGAGTCGCCGGAACCCAGCACCGTCACCATCGGGTGCTTGGCCGGAACGGTGAAACGGGCACTCGCTGAGGTGGACCGTGCCTGGTCCGTCTGTGTCTGAGTCATGGGCCGGCTCTGTGGCCTGCGCGTCCCTCTCTGTCGCTGCTGTGCCGCCGGTCTTTCACCGCCGCGCGCCTGGACTTCCAGGGTACGACGTGACGCTGGCAGGCCAGTAGCCATTTGTATGCCCGGCCCCGCCTCCGGGAGCCCGGAGGGCCCGCGGCCGGCACACGGGGGCCGCGGGCGGTTCGCAGGGCCGCGGGCGGCCCACGGCGCCCCGCGGACGCCCCGCGGACCGCTCACGCCCGGCGGAAGCCGATGGTCGGCACCGCACGGCGCAGCGGCCACGGCCGGGCGCAGCCGGGCAGCAGGGCGTCCAGGAAGCCGTAGCGGCTCAGGGCGGCCGGATCCTGCTCGTCGAAGTCGCGCACGCGCTGCCACCAGGCGGCGATCTCGACCCAGCCCGGCGCGGACAGCGAGCCGCCGAACTCCTGCACCGACAGGGCGGCGGTCAGCCCGGCGAAGGCCAGCCGGTCGGCCAGCGGCCAGCCGGCCAGGGTGCCGGTGACGAAGCCGGCCACGAACACGTCACCGGCGCCGGTGGGGTCCAGCGCCTCCACCGAGATGGCGGGCACCTCGGCGGTCTCGCCCGTGGCGCCGTCCACCGCGAAGGCGCCCTCGGACCCCATGGTCACCACGGCCAGCGGCACCCGGTCGGCGAGGCGGCGGGCCGCGGTGCGGGGGCAGTCGGTCCGGGTGTAGCGCATCGCCTCCCCGGCGTTGGGTAGGAACGCCTCGCAGTGCTCGAGGTCGGCGAGGTCGTCCGGGTCCCAGCGGCCGGTCTCGTCCCAGCCGACGTCGGCGAAGACCCGGCTGCCGGCCCGGGCCGCCCGTGCGATCCACTCCTGGCGCCTGCCGGGCTGGAGGGAGGCGACGCAGGCGCGGGCGGCGGGCGGGTCGTCGGGGGCGGGCTCCTCGGGCCGGGGGGCCTCGTGCCCGTGGGAGACCATCGTCCGCTCGCCCTCGTAGGCCATCGAGACGGTGACCGGCGAGTGCCAGCCGGGCACGGTGCGCGACAGCTTCAGGTCGATGCCCTCACCGCGCTCCAGCGCCTCCCAGCAGTACTCGCCGTACATGTCGTCGCCGAAGGCGGCGGCGAGCGAGGTGCGCAGGCCGAGCCGGGCCAGGGCGGTGGCCATGTTGGCGACGCCGCCGGGGCTCGATCCCATGCCCCGCGCCCAGGACTCGGTGCCGCGCACCGGCGCCGAGTCCAGGCCCGTGAAGATGATGTCCAGGAAGACCGTCCCGGTCAGGTAGACGTCGCAGGACGGGTCGTCGGGGGTGCGGAGCGCGGCGAGCGGGTCGAGCATGCGGCCAGTGTGCACGATCGGTGCGGTGGGCCGTCGGCGGGTTGCGGACGGCCTCACCAGCGCGGTACTGAGGGGGTTTTCCACCGCGGATCGGCCCGGCGCATGGCGGCGGCGTCGTCCCGGTCGCGCATCGAGCCGTCGTCGGCCAGCCAGCGGCGGTGGAGGGCGTCGAGGCGGTCGCGGTCGAGGGTGACGCCCAGGCCGGGGGTGTCGGGGACGGTGACGGCGCCGTCGAGGAAGGCGACTCGCTCGGTGAGCACGTCCTCGGTCTGCCAGGGGTAGTGGGTGTCGCAGGCGTGCCCCAGGCCGGGGACGGTGGCGGCGACATGGGTCATGGCGGCGAGGCTGACGCCCAGGTGGGTGTTGGAGTGCATGGAGACCCCGACCCCGAAGGCGCGGCAGACCGCGGCCAGTTGCTGGGTGCTGCGCAGCCCTCCCCAGTAGTGGTGGTCGCTGAGCAGCACCTGGACTGCGCCGGCGGCGAACGCCTCGGCGATCTCGGGGAAGGTGGTCACGCACATGTTGGTGGCCAGCGGCAGCCCTCCGGCCCGCGCGGCGACCTCGGCCATCGCGTGCGTACCGGTGACCGGGTCCTCTCCAGGTACTCCAGCACGTCGCGCAGTTCGTCCGCGACCCTCAGCGAGGTCTCCACCGACCAGGCGCCGTTGGGGTCCAGCCGCAGGGGCCTGCCGGGGAAGGCCTCGGCGAGCGCCCGGACGGCGGCCACCTCCTCCTCGGGCGGGAAGACCCCGCCCTTGAGCTTGAAGGAGCCGAAGCCGTGGTCGGCCGCGAAGCGGCGGGCCTGGGCGACGATCCCGTCCGGGTCGAGGGCGGCGCCCCAGTCGTCGCCCCCGGCCGCCTCACCGCCGGGGTGCGCGGCCCAGCGGTAGAACAGGTAGGCGCTGTACTCGACCCGGTCGCGCACCTTCCCGCCGAGCAGGGCGTGCACGGGCATCCCCAGCGCCCTGCCCAGGGCGTCCAGGCAGGCCACCTCGAAGCCGGAGACGACGGACAGCCGCAGCTTGTCGGCGGTTTGGACGCCGCGCAGCCCGCCGACGTCCACCGAGCCGTCCGTCCGGTGCCCGTCCAGGGGGAGGGCTCCGGCGAGGGCGAGCAGTCCGTTCAGGTCGCTGACCGGGTGCCCGGGCAGCCGCCGGGCGAGGGAGCGCGCCAGTTCCAGGTACTCGGTGTCGCCGTAGGTCTCCCCGACCCCGGTGACGCCGCCCGCCGTGACCACCTCGACGATCAGGCGCGGGGTGTACGGCTGGTGGACGCCCTGCGTGTTGAGCAGGGGCGGGTCGGCCACGAGGATCGGGGTGAGGCGCACCTCGGCCACGGTCAGGTCCTTCATCGGCGACTCCTGTCGGGTCGGGGCCGACGGCGGCGGGCGCCGGGGAACCGGGGAGCTGGGCCTTGGGGCTGCGGCCTTGGGGTCGGGCCTTCCCGCCGTCGATCCGTTCTCCTACGTGAACTCTGTCCATGTGCGGAAACGGAGACTAGGTACGGCGCGGGAAGGCGTCAAGGGTGCCCGTACGTTTCCGGAAGAGGGCGTGCGGCGGCGCCGGCCGGGGCGGGCCGGTACGGGTACAGGTGCGGGGATGCGCGGAGAAGGGCGGGCGGCCGGGGCGCGGGCCGTCAGCGCCGCCGGGGCAGCGGCACCCGCATCAGGTCCTCGGCCACGGTCAGCTCCCCGGTGAACCCCGCCGCCCGGGCCTGCGCGGCGAACCGGGCCGGATCGTCGTAGCGCTGCGAGAAGTGGGTGAGCACCAGGTGCCGCACCCCCGCCCGCACCGCGGCGGCGGCCGCCTGGCCCGCGGTGAGATGGCCGTACTCATGCGCCAGGGCCTCCTCCTCGTCGAGGAAGGTGGCCTCGATGACCAGCATGTCGCAGCCCTCGGCGAGCGCGTGCACGCCGTCGCACAGCCGGGTGTCCATCACGAAGGCGAAGCGCTGCCCCGGGCGGGTCTCGCTCACCTCGTCGAGGGTCACCCCGCGCAGCTCGCCCTCGCGCTGGATGCGGCCGACGTCGGGGCCCGAGATGCCGTGGGCGGCGAGCCGCTCGGGCAGCATCCGGCGCCCGTCGGGCTCGACCAGGCGGTAGCCGTAGGACTCCACCGGATGGGACAGGCGCCGCGCCTGGAGGGTGTACGCGCCGGTGACGGCCAGCGTGCCGTCGGCGACGACCGGCTCCTCGCGCAGCTCGACCGTCTCGCGGTAGGCGGTGGCGTACCGCAGGCGGTCGAAGAAGCGCTGCCCGCTGACCGGGTAGTGCGCCGCGACCGGGTGCGGCACCCGGTCGAGGTTGATGCGCTGGATGACCCCGGCCAGCCCCAGGCTGTGGTCGCCGTGGAAGTGGGTTACGCACAGCCGGGTGAGGTCGTGGGCGGCCACGCCCGCGCGGAGCATCTGGCGCTGGGTGCCCTCGCCGGGGTCGAACAGCAGCGCCTCGCCGTCCCAGCGCAGCACGTAGCCGTTGTGGTTGCGCCGGCGGGTGGGCACCTGGCTGGCCGTGCCCAGCACGACCAGTTCGCGTACGGACAACGGACTTACCCGGGAGGCCAGTTCAGGCCGCGCCCGCCGAGGACGTGGGCGTGCGCGTGCCAGACGGTCTGCCCGGCGCCCGCCCCGGTGTTGAACACGATCCGGTAGCCGACGGTGGCACCCCCCGGCGGGGCGATGTTCTCCTGCTCGGCGACCTCGCCCGCCGCGCGCAGCACGTCGGCGGCGAGCTGCGGGGCGGCGGCGGCCAGCGCGGCGGCGTCGGGGTGGTGCTCCTTGGGGATCACCAGCACATGGGTGGGCGCCTGCGGGTTGATGTCCCGGAAGGCGAGCGTGGTGTCGGTCTCGTGGACGATCGTCGCCGGAACGTCCCCCACGACGATCTTGCAGAACAGGCAGTCCGCCTGCGGTTCTTCCGCCACGGTGGCGCCTTTCGCTGTGGAGTGGGTCGATCGGTGGTCGCGCAGCGCAGATCGTATACCCCGGCCGGGGCGCCGGTGATCAGGACCAGCGGCCGGTGCGTCCCAGCAGCAGCGCCGCCGCCGCCGTACCCGCCGTGGAGGTGCGCAGCACACTCGGACCCAGCCGGTACGGATGCGCGCCCGCCTGCGCGAAGGCCTCCAGCTCCTCCGGCGCGACCCCGCCCTCCGGGCCGACGACGAGCACCAGCTCGCCCTCGGCGGGCAGTTCGGCGGTCGCCAGCGGCAGCGAGCCCTCCTCGTGGAGGACCGCGGCGAAGGCGGCGGACGACAGCAGCGGGAGCAGCTGCCGGGTGGTGGCCGGCTCGGCGACCTCAGGGAAGCGGAGCCTGCGCGACTGCTTGCCGGCCTCGCGCGCGGTGGAACGCCACTTGCGCAGCGCCTTCTGCCCGCGCTCGCCCCGCCACTGCGTGACGCAGCGCGACGCGGACCAGGGCACGATCGCGTCCACGCCCGTCTCCGTCATCGTCTCCACGGCCAGCTCGCCGCGGTCGCCCTTGGGCAGAGCCTGGACGACGGTGATCCGCGGGCGGGGCTCCGGCTCGGTGCGCACCTCGGCGACGGCGACCTCCAGCCGGTCCTTCCCCTCGACGGCCGCGACGGTGCCGAAGGCACCGGTGCCCGCCCCGTCGGTGAGGACGATCCCCTCGCCCGCGCGCAGCCGCCGTACCGCGACGGCGTGCCGGCCCTCGGGCCCCTCCAGCGCCAGTACGGCGCCGGGGGCGGCACCGGCCAGGGCCGCGGTCTCGGCCAGGAAGACGGGGGCGGTCACGAGGGCCGCCCGGAGGGGCGTCCCGGCCGGGCGGCCGGGGTGATCAGCTCGGTGGGCATGACGGCATCCTGCCATGCCCTCCGGGCACCGGCCGCTCCGCCTCGGCACCGCGCCGGTACCGCCTCAGCGCCGCCTCAGTGCCGTGCCGGTACCGCCTCAGCGCCCGTTGAACGCGTCCTTCAGCCGCGAGAACAGACCCTGCTGCCCCGGCTGGAACTGGCCCGTCGGCCGTTCCTCGCCCCTCAGCTTGGCCAGACGGCGCAGCAGCTCCTCCTGCTCCGGGTCCAGCTTGCTCGGCGTCTGGACCTCCACATGGACGATCAGGTCGCCGCGGCCGCCGCCGCGCAGGTGCGTCACGCCGCGCTGGTGGAGCGGGATCGACTGGCCGGACTGGGTGCCGGGCCGGATGTCGACCTCCTCCATGCCGTCCAGCGTCTCCAGCGGGACCTTGGTGCCCAGCGCCGCCGCCGTCATGGGGATGGTGACCGTGCAGTGCAGGTCGTCGCCGCGCCGCTGGAAGACCGGGTGCGGCACCTCGTGGATCTCGACGTACAGGTCGCCCGGCGGGCCGCCGCCCGGGCCGACCTCGCCCTCGCCGGCGAGCTGGATGCGGGTGCCGTTGTCGACGCCGGCCGGGATCTTCACCGTCAGGTTGCGCCGCGAGCGCACCCGGCCGTCGCCCGCGCACTCCGGGCAGGGGGTGGGCACGACCGTGCCGAAGCCCTGGCACTGCGGGCAGGGGCGCGAGGTCATGACCTGGCCCAGGAAGGAACGGGTGACCTGCGAGACCTCGCCGCGGCCGCGGCACATGTCGCACGTCTGCGCGGACGTGCCCGGGGCCGCGCCCTCGCCGCTGCACGTGGTGCAGACGACCGCCGTGTCCACCTGGATGTCCTTGGTGGTGCCGAAGGCCGCCTCGTCCAGCTCGATGTCGAGCCGGATCATGGCGTCCTGGCCGCGCCGGGTGCGGGACCTCGGCCCGCGCTGGGAGGCGGCGCCGAAGAAGGCGTCCATGATGTCGGAGAAGTTGCCGAAGCCCCCGCCGAAGCCGCCGCCCCGGCCCGCGCCGCCCATCGGGTCGCCGCCGAGGTCGTACATCTGCTTCTTCTGCGGGTCGGAGAGCACCTCGTAGGCGGTGTTGATCTCCTTGAACCGCTCCTGCGTCTTCGGGTCCGGGTTGACGTCGGGATGCAGTTCGCGCGCGAGCCGGCGGAAGGCCTTCTTGATCTCGTCCTGCGAGGCATCGCGCTGCACGCCCAGGACCGCGTAGTAGTCGGTTGCCACTTACGACTCCGCGAGGATCTGTCCGACGTAACGTGCCACTGCGCGTACCGCTCCCATCGTTCCGGGGTAGTCCATCCGGGTCGGTCCGACCACACCGAGCTTGGCGACCGCCTCGTCTCCCGAACCGTAACCGACCGAGACGACCGACGTTGACGTCAGCCCCTCGTGAGCATTCTCATGACCGATTCGCACCGTCATGCCCGGATCCTTCGCCTCCCCCAGCAGCTTGAGCAGGACGACCTGCTCCTCCAGAGCTTCCAGCACCGGCCGGATGGTCAGCGGGAAGTCGTGCACGAAGCGGGTGAGATTGGCGGTGCCGCCGATCATCAACCGCTCCTCTGTCTCCTCAACCAGTGTCTCGAGGAGCGTGGCGAGCACCGCCGAGACCGTGCCGCGGTCCTCGGCGTCGAAGGACTCCGGCAGGTCCTGCACCAGCCTGGGCACCTCCGAGAAGCGCTCGCCGACCACCCGGCTGTTGAGCCGGGCGCGCAGATCGGCCAGGGACGACTCGGAGATGGGGGCCGGGCAGTCCACCATGCGCTGCTCGACCCGCCCGGTGTCCGTGATCAGCACGAGCATCAGACGCGCGGGGGCCAGGAGCAGCAGCTCCACGTGGCGGACGGTCGAACGGGTCAGCGAGGGGTACTGGACGACGGCGACCTGGCGGGTGAGCTGGGCCAGCAGCCGCACGGTGCGGCTGACGACGTCGTCGAGGTCGACGGCGTCCTCCAGGAAGTTCTGGATCGCCCGGCGCTCCGGCTTGGACAGCGGCTTGACGCCCGCCAGCCTGTCGACGAACAGACGGTACCCCTTGTCGGTGGGGATGCGGCCCGCGCTGGTGTGCGGCTGGGCGATGTACCCCTCGTCCTCCAGGGCCGCCATGTCGTTGCGCACCGTGGCCGGGGAGACCTGGAGGTTGTGCCGCTCGGTGAGGGCCTTGGACCCCACCGGCTCCTGGGTGCCCACGTAGTCCTGGACGATGGCGCGCAGGACTTCGAGTCTGCGTTCGCTGAGCATCTGGGCGCACCTCCCGTCCGGCCGTCTCTTCCGGTCCTCTTCCCTGGCACTCTCAGCCGGTGAGTGCCAGTCGCCCTGTGCCAGTGTACGGCCGGTGACCACGACCAGGGCAAGGGCGGGCGCCGACCGGGAGGGCGATCCGTACCACATCCCCGGCGGGCACCGCCCGCGTGTTGGCGCTAGCGTCGCGGTATGGAGACGGATTGGGAAGAGCTGTCGCCTGGGGTCGTACGCCGCCGCATGCCCGGCTGGGACGAGACCGTCGGGGCCGTCGCGGGCGAGTCGGGGGTGCTGGTGGTCGACACGGGCGCGACGCTGGGTGACGGCGCGCGCGTCCGGCGGCACCTGCACGAGCGCTTCGGGCAGCCGGTGACCCATGTGGCGCTGACCCATCCGCACTTCGACCACGTCCTGGGCGCGTCGGCCTTCGCCGGGGTGGAGGTCTACGGGGCGGTGGGGATCGAGGACCTGCTGGTCCACTCCAAGGACGGGCTGCGCGAGGACGCCGTACGGCACGGCGTGGACCCGCGGGAGGCGGCCGAGGCGGTCGACGTGCTCGTCCACCCGCACCACCGGGTGGCCGGCGAGCTGACCGTCCGGCTGGGCGGCCGGGAGGTGCTCCTGGCCAACGTCGGCCCGGCGCACACCGCCCACGACCTGGCCGTCGTGGTCCCCGGCGCCCCCGGCGGGCCGGACGTGGTCTTCTGCGGCGATCTGGTGGAGGAGTCCGGCGAGCCGCAGGCGGGCCCGGACTCCCACCCCGTCCACTGGCCGGCCGCGCTGGACCGGCTGCTCGCCCTGGGCGGCGAGGACGCGCTGTACGTGCCGGGCCACGGGGCGGTGGTGGACGCCGCCTTCGTCCGCGCCCAGCGCGGCGTGCTGGCGGAGCGCTTCGGCGTCGGGTGACGGGTGACGGGGCAGGTCTCACGGCGGGTTCCGCTTTCCGCTCCGGGTTTCGCGGTGGGGATCACGTAACACAATGACCGCATGCGCAGCAGACAGTACGGCCCCGACCTGACCCCTCCGTGGAAGCGGACCCCGGGGAACCGCAGACCCGCGCCCGAGGTGCCCGCCGAGCCGGACCTGGTGGTGGAGGAGGTCACGACCGGTTTCTGCGGGGCCGTGGTGCGCTGCGAGAAGACGGCGCAGGGGTTCACCGTCACGCTGGAGGACCGCTTCGGCAGGCACCGGGTCTTCCCGATGGAGCCGCGCGGCTTCCTGCTGGAGGGGAAGGCCGTCACCCTGGTCCGGCCGCCGGCGGCGGCCCCGCCCGCTCCGCAGGCGCCCCGGCGCACCGCCTCCGGGTCGGTGGCGGTGCCGGGCGCCCGCGCCCGGGTGGCGCGGGCGGGGCGCATCTACGTCGAGGGGCGCCACGACGCGGAGCTGGTGGAGAAGGTCTGGGGCGACGACCTGCGGATCGAGGGCGTGGTCGTGGAGTACCTGGAGGGCGTGGACGACCTCCCGGCCGTCGTGGAGGCCTTCGGTCCCACCCCCGAGGCCCGGCTGGGAGTGCTGGTGGACCATCTGGTGCCCGGTTCCAAGGAGTCCCGGATCGCCGCCCGGGTCACCGGCGAGGACGTGCTGGTCGTCGGCCATCCGTACATCGACGTCTGGGAGGCGGTGAAGCCGTCCGCCCTGGGCATCGGCGCCTGGCCCGAGGTGCCGCGCGGCCAGGACTGGAAGAGGGGGGTGTGCCGGGCGCTGGGCTGGCCGGAGAACACCGGCGCGGCGTGGAAGCGGATCCTGGGGAGCGTGCGCGACTACACGGACCTGGAGCCGGGACTGCTCGGCCCGGTCGAGCGGCTGATCGACCACGTCACGGTGGGGGGACCGGCCGGTCCGTGAGCCCTCGGGGACAGGCCCCGGTCCGGGACGGGTGCGGGACAATGGACCCCATGCCTTCCGCACTCCCCGACGGCGAGCCCGTCCCCGCCGACGGCTCCCTGCCCGCGCACGCCCTGGCGGGCGCGGCGCGGCGCCCCCTCGGCTTCTACCTGCACGTGCCGTACTGCGCGACGCGCTGCGGCTACTGCGACTTCAACACCTACACCGCGAGCGAGCTGCGCGGCTCCGGGGGCGTCCTCGCCTCGCGGGAGAACTACGCGGAGACGCTGGCCGAGGAGGTGCGGCTGGCCCGCAAGGTGCTCGGCGACGACCCCCGGCCGGTGGAGACGGTCTTCGTCGGCGGCGGCACCCCCACCCTGCTGCCCGCCGCCGACCTGGGGCGGATGCTGGCCGTGATCCGCGAGGAGTTCGGGCTGGCGGAAGGCGCCGAGGTCACCACGGAGGCCAACCCGGAGTCCGTCGACCCGGCCTACCTGGCCGAACTGCGCGAGGCGGGCTTCAACCGGATCTCCTTCGGCATGCAGAGCGCCCGGCGGCACGTGCTGGCCGTGCTGGACCGCACCCACACCCCCGGCCGCCCCGAGGCGTGCGTGGCCGAGGCCCGCGCGGCGGGCTTCGAGCACGTCAACCTTGACCTGATCTACGGCACCCCGGGCGAGAGCGACGACGACTGGCGGGCCTCGCTGGAGGCCGCCCTCGGCGCCGGGCCCGACCACGTCTCGGCGTACGCGCTGATCGTGGAGGACGGCACGCGGCTGGCCGCCCGCATCCGGCGCGGCGAGGTGCCGATGACGGACGACGACGTGCACGCCGACCGGTACCTGATCGCCGAGGAGATGCTGTCGGCGGCCGGTCTCGACTGGTACGAGGTGTCGAACTGGGCGTCGACGGAGGCCGCCCGCTGCCGCCACAACGAGCTGTACTGGACGGGCGCCGACTGGTGGGGCGCCGGTCCGGGGGCGCACAGCCACGTCGGCGGGGTGCGCTGGTGGAACGCCAAGCACCCGGGCGCGTACGCCCAGGCGCTCGCCGAGGGCCGCTCACCGGGCGCGGGCCGCGAGGTGCTCGACGCCGGGGACCGGCGCGTGGAGCGGATCCTGCTGGAGCTGCGGCTGGTGGACGGCGTACCGCTGGACGTCCTGGCCCCGGCCGGGGCGCGCGCCGCCGAGCGGGCGCTGGCGGACGGGCTGCTGCGCCCGGAGGCGTACGGGCGCGGGCGCGCGGCGCTGACCCTGCGCGGCCGGCTGCTGGCCGACGCGGTGGTCCGCGGCCTGGTGGACTGAGCGGACCGGACCGCCCCCGCCGGGCACTGCTGCCCGGCGGGGGCGGTCCGGGAAAGCGGTCCGGAGCGGTCCGGGGGCGGCGCGCCCCCGGGTCTCACGCCTCGCGGGTGCCCTCGTACATCTCCTCGATCAGGTGGCCGAACTCCTTCTCCACCGCGGGCCTCTTCAGCTTCAGGCTCGGGGTGAGCTCGCCGTGCTCGATGTCCAGGTCGCGCGGCAGGATCCGGAACTTCTTGATCGTCTGCCAGCGCTGGAGGCCTTCGTTGAGGCGCTGGACGTAGCCGTCGACGAGCTTGTGGACCTCCTCGGAGCCGACGACCTCCGCGTAGCTCTTCCCGCCGAGCCCGTGCTCCTCGGCCCACCCCATGATGGTCGGCTCGTCGAGTGCGATGAGCGCGGTGCAGTAGTTGCGGTCGGCGCCGTGCACCAGGATGTTGGAGACGTAGGGGCAGACCGCCTTGAACTGCCCCTCGACCTCGGCCGGGGCGATGTACTTGCCGCCCGAGGTCTTGATCAGGTCCTTCTTGCGGTCGGTGATCCGCAGGTAGCCGTCCTCCGACAGCTCGCCGATGTCGCCGGTGTGGAACCAGCCGTCCTCCTCCAGGACCTCGGCGGTCTTCTCCGGCAGCCTGTGGTAGCCCTGCATGATGCCGGGGCCGCGCAGGAGGATCTCGCCGTCCTCGGCGATGCGCACCTCGGTGCCGGGCAGCGGCTTGCCGACCGTGCCGGTGCGGTACGCCTCGCCGGGGTTGACGAAGCTGGCGGCGCTGGACTCGGTGAGCCCGTAGCCCTCCAGGATGTGGACGCCTGCGCCGGAGAAGAAGTAGCCGATCTCCGGGGCCAGGGCTGCGGAGCCGGAGACGCAGGCGCGCAGTCTGCCGCCGAAGGCCGCACGGAGCTTGGCGTAGACGAGCTTGTCGGCGATCGCGTGCTTCGCCCTCAGGCCGGCGGGGGCGGAGGCCGTGCCGGTGCGGCGGAAGTTGTCCTGGGTGACCTTGGCGTACTCGCGCGCGACCCCGGAGGCCCACTTGAAGATCTTGTACTTGGCGCCGCCGCCGGCCCGCGCCTTGGCGGCGACCCCGTTGTAGACCTTCTCGAAGATCCGGGGCACGGCGGCCATGTAGGTGGGCTGCACGACCGGGAGGTTCTCGATGATCTTGTCGACCCGGCCGTCCACGGCGGTGACGTGGCCGGCCTCGATCTGGGCCGCGGTGAGCACCTTGCCGAACACGTGCGCCAGCGGCAGCCACAGGTACTGCACGTCGTCGGCGCGGACCAGTTCCGTCACGGTGATGGCCCTGGCCATGTAGGACCAGGCGTCGTGCGGCAGCCGTACGCCCTTGGGCCGGCCGGTGGTGCCGGAGGTGTAGATCAGGGTGGCGAGCTGGTCGGAGCGCAGGGCGCCGACGGTCTCCTTGACCGCCTCGGGGTGCTCCTCCAGATACGCCTCGCCGCGCTTGCGCAGCTCGTCCAGCGACAGCACCCAGCCCTCCGGGTCGCCCTCGGCGGCCACGGCGCCCTCGGCCTCGATGACGACGACATGTGCGAGGTCCGGCAGCTCCGCCCGGCGCTCGCGGGCCTTGGCGAGCTGTGCGGCGTCCTCGGCGATCAGCACCCGGCTCTCGGAGTCGGCGAGGATGTACGCGGTCTCCTCGGCGTTGGTGCTGGGGTAGACGGTCGTGGTGGCCGCCCCGGCGCACAGCACGCCCAGGTCGCACAGGATCCAGTCGACCCGGGTGTTGGAGGCGATGGCGACCCGCTCCTCGGGCCGCACACCCAGGTCCATCAGCCCCGCGGCGATCGAGAAGACGCGCCGCGCGGCCTCGCCCCAGGTGTAGGAGCGCCACTCGTCCGGCCCCTCGCCGGAGGCGGGGGGCACGGGGTAGCGGTACGCCTCGCCGTCCGGGGTCGCCTCGACGCGCTCCAGGAAGAGGTTCGCCACCGAGGGCGGACGGTTCTCGATCAGGGACTGGTGGTCGCTCACAACATCCTCCGGGGCCCGCGACGGTGCAGGGGGGTGGCTCCAAGGCTCGGTCCACCGCGAGTACTGGGGTGGGAAGGGGTGGAACGGTTCCGTGCTGTGCGTACTGGTCTGTGCGTATTGAGTGACTCGCGGGTAACAACCGAGCGGGCGATCAGCCTAAGGCGGAAGGCCCCGCCTTGAAAGGGCTTGCACATCGCCTGCGTGAAGCCGTGACCTGTGCGATACATACACCACATACCCCGCTGTACGCCCGTGCGCCCGCGGACGGCCCCGCACGTGTGAGGGTGCCCGCCGGCCCGTACGGGCCGGCGGGCACCCTCACAGACGCTCCGTCCTGCGGCTCCGCCCGCACACCGGCCCGTACGGGCCGGCCCGGGACGGCTCCGGGCGGACCCTACTTCTTGCCCTTGGCCTCACCGCCGCCGTCGGAGTCCGAGGAGAGCGCGGCGATGAAGGCCTCCTGCGGGACCTCCACCCGGCCCACCACCTTCATGCGCTTCTTGCCCTCCTTCTGCTTCTCCAGCAGCTTCCGCTTGCGGGAGATGTCACCGCCGTAGCACTTGGCGAGCACGTCCTTGCGGATGGCGCGGACGGTCTCGCGGGCGATGACGCGCGAGCCGATGGCGGCCTGGATGGGCACCTCGAACTGCTGCCGCGGGATGAGCTCGCGCAGCTTGGAGGCCATCCTGACGCCGTAGCTGTACGCCTTGTCCTTGTGGACGATCGCGGAGAAGGCGTCCACCTTGTCGCCGTGCAGCAGGATGTCGACCTTGACCAGGTCGGCGGTCTGCTCGCCGGTCGGCTCGTAGTCGAGCGAGGCGTAGCCGCGGGTCTTGGACTTGAGGGCGTCGAAGAAGTCGAAGACGATCTCCGCCAGCGGAAGGGTGTAGCGCAGTTCGACGCGGTCCTCGGACAGGTAGTCCATGCCCAGCAGGTTGCCGCGCCGCGACTGGCACAGCTCCATCACGGCGCCGACGAAGTCGTTGGGGGTCAGCACCGTCGCGCGGACGACCGGCTCGTGCACCTGGGCGACCTTGCCCGTCGGGTACTCGCTGGGGTTGGTGACGACGTGCTCGGTGCCGTCCTCCATGTCCACGCGGTAGACCACGTTGGGCGCGGTGGCGATCAGGTCGAGCCCGAACTCGCGCTCCAGGCGCTCGCGGATGACCTCCAGGTGCAGCAGGCCGAGGAAGCCCACGCGGAAGCCGAAGCCGAGGGCGGCGGACGTCTCCGGCTCGTAGACCAGCGCGGCGTCGTTGAGCTGGAGCTTGTCCAGGGCGTCGCGCAGCTCGGGGTAGTCCGAGCCGTCCAGCGGGTAGAGGCCGGAGAACACCATCGGCTTGGGGTCCTTGTAGCCGCCCAGCGGCTCGGTGGCCCCCTTGGAGAACTGGGTGATGGTGTCGCCGACCTTGGACTGGCGCACGTCCTTCACGCCGGTGATCAGATACCCCACCTCGCCGACGGACAGACCGTCGGCGGGCAGCATCTCCGGGCTGTTGGTGCCGATCTCCAGCAGTTCGTGGGCGGCGCCGGTGGACATCATCTGGATGCGCTCGCGCCTGGAGAGCTTTCCGTCGACGACCTTCACGTACGTCACGACGCCGCGGTAGGCGTCGTAGACCGAGTCGAAGATCATGGCGCGGGCGGGGGCGTCCGCGACGCCGACCGGGGCCGGGACCTGCCGCACGACCTCGTCCAGCAGCGCCTCGACGCCCTCGCCGGTCTTGGCGGAGACCTTCAGCACCTCCGACGGGTCGCAGCCGATGAGGTGCGCCAGCTCGGCGGCGAACTTCTCCGGCTGGGCGGCCGGGAGGTCGATCTTGTTGAGGACTGGGATGATCGTGAGGTCGTTCTCCATCGCCAGGTAGAGGTTGGCGAGAGTCTGGGCCTCGATGCCCTGGGCGGCGTCGACCAGGAGGATGCACCCCTCGCACGCGGCCAGCGAGCGGGACACCTCGTAGGTGAAGTCGACGTGCCCGGGGGTGTCGATCATGTTGAGGATGTGGGTCGTCCCCTTGTCCTCGCCCTCGGTGGGGGCCCACGGCAGGCGGACCGCCTGGGACTTGATCGTGATGCCGCGCTCGCGCTCGATGTCCATGCGGTCGAGGTACTGGGCGCGCATCTGGCGCTGCTCGACGACACCGGTGAGCTGGAGCATCCGGTCGGCGAGCGTCGACTTGCCGTGGTCGATGTGCGCGATGATGCAGAAGTTGCGGATCAGCGCCGGGTCGGTACGGCTCGGCGCCGGCACGTTCGATGGGGTCGCGGGCACGCAGGGTCCTGTCGGGTCATGGCTCGGGTCGGTACGTCTCCCCCATCGTCCCACGAGTGGCGCTTACGGTCCGGTTTGGGAGCCGATCAGGCCTGCTGGTACCCTGACCGACTGTGTCTCATCGCCCTCGCGCGGGGCCCGGCGCGCGGACGGTGCGACGGGATCGCGCGGGGAGACGACGGGGCACGGAATCACACCTCATCACACCCGAGAAGGCTCTTTCGTGGCGAACATCAAGTCCCAGATCAAGCGGATCAAGACCAACGAGAAGGCCCGCCAGCGCAACAAGGCGGTCAAGTCCGAGCTGAAGACCGCGATCCGTCGCACCCGCGAGGCGATCGCCGCCGGTGACGCCGAGAAGGCCGCCGAGGCCGCGCGCCTGGCCGGCAAGAAGCTGGACAAGGCCGCCAGCAAGGGCGTGATCCACAAGAACCAGGCCGCCAACAAGAAGTCGGCGCTGGCCCAGAAGGTCTCCGCTCTCAAGGGCTGAAGCTCCCGGACCGTCGGCTGACGGTCCGTCCCGGTGCCGAAACGGACTCCAGCGGACCCTCTCACCGCTCCGTACCGGCCCACCGCGCCGCACGCGGCCTGCGTTCGCCACGCGGGTGCGGCGCACCGAGAAGTTCCGGGCCGAGAGCCTGAAGCGACCGCCCGCCGTGATCCCCCACGGCGGGCGGTACGCGTTCGGCGCTCAGTCCAGGGGGATCTCCAGGTCGATGCCGCTCTCCTCCACGGTGAACCCGCCGTCGTCCTCGACCCGCAGCAGCCGGACCCGGCCGGGATCCACCGAGTCCCTGACCTCCTTCGCGCCGGAGACGCTCGCGAAGGTGCTCTGCCCCAGGAAGCAGCGCAGCCTCCAGGTGGCACCCGCCGGTATCGTCCGGTTCTTCTCGTCCAGACCGCCCATGTCGCCGTCCTCGCCGGGCGGCGCGTCCACCCGCAGGCACGAGATATTGTCGGCGCAGTACTCGGACCCGTCGTCGCACTGCCGCAGGGTGCTCCCCTCCGGCGCCGCGCTCCTGGGCACATCGATCCGCCAGTGGGTCAGGATGTCTCCCAGCGGCGCGCTCCGGTCCTTCTGGAGGTTCCTCACCGCCACGTCCACGTGGACGAAGACGTGTCCGGGACGCGCGGACACCACCTCCCCGTCGATCTCCTCACCGATCTCCGGAACCGTCCCCGCGCCCATCCCGACTGCCTCGAAGCGGTATCCCTCGTCGTCGGTGACCGTCACCGCGGGCCCGGAGGGCTTCCCCTCACCGGGCTCCTGCCCGGTGGGATCCCCGGCCGAGGCGGTGTCCCGGGACGAGGAGTCCGCCGGCGGCCGGGGGTCGCCGTCCCCCTCTCCCGAACCGCAGCCGGCCGATAAGCACATCGCCACCAGCGCCACGCACACCGTCCACCGTCTGGCTCTCATTCGCCCCACCCGTTCCATGTCCGGACCCGATCGGCCGGCCAAGAGGATCCCGGCGGCGCACTCCGCGGTCAAGCCGCCCTGGTGAGGCCGGGCACCCGGCTCAGCGGGAACGGGCCGCGCGGGCGACGGTGATGACGGCCTTCTCCAGGGCGTACTCCGGATCGTCGCCGCCGCCCTTGACCGCCGCGTCGGCCTCGGCCACCGCGCGCAGCGCCGCCGACACCCCGGCCGCCGACCAGCCGCGCATCTGCTGGCGGACCCGGTCGATCTTCCACGGCGGCATGCCCAGCTCGCGTGCCAGGTCGCCGGGACGCATCCCGCGCGGGGCCGACATCAGCTTGCCGATGCCGCGCACCCCCTGGGCCAGGGCGCTGGTGACCAGCACCGGGGCCACACCCGTCGACAGCGACCAGCGCAGCGCCTCCAGCGCCTCGGGCAGCCTGCCCTCCACGGCCCGGTCGGCGATGGTGAAGCTGGAGGCCTCGGCGCGCCCGCTGTAGTAGCGGGCGACGACGGCCTCGTCGATGGTGCCCTCGACGTCGGCGGTGAGCTGGGAGCAGGCACTGGCCAGTTCGCGCAGATCGCTGCCGAGGATCTCCACCAATGCCTGGCAGGCCTCCGGCGTGGCCGAGCGTCCGGCGGCGCGGAACTCGCCGCGCACGAACGCCTGCCGGTCGGCGGGCTTGGTCATCTTCGGGCAGGCGACCTCGCGCGCGCCCGCCTTGCGCGCGGCGTCCAGCAGTCCCTTGCCCTTGGCGCCGCCGGCGTGCACCAGGACCAGGGTGATCTCCTCGGCCGGAGAGCCCAGATACGCCTTGACGTCCTTGACGGTGTCCGCCGCGAGGTCCTGCGCGTCCCGGACGACCACGACCTTGCGTTCGGCGAACAGGGACGGGCTGGTCAGCTCCGCCAGCGTGCCGGGCCGCAGGTCGGCGGGGGCGAGTTCGCGCACGTCGGTGTCGGCGTCGGCGGCCCTGGCCGCGTCGATCACCTGGCGCACCGCGCGGTCGAGCAGCAGATCCTCCTGGCCCACCGCGAGCGTGACGGGGGCGAGGGGGTCGTCGGTCGAGGACTTCCTGGTTTTACCGGCCATCGCGCACCAGCATCCCACGAGCCGCGGACAGTCCGGCGGCGGCCGGAGGCTGTCCCCGGGGCCGCCCGGGGCCTGTGCTCGGGGCCGCCCCGGGGCCTGCGCGCGGGCCGCCCGGGCGGCTGTCGCACAATGACGCGGTGGACGACGTACGACACATCCTGGTGCTCCCCGACCGCGACGCCGCGGAGGAGGTGGCCGAGGAGGTCGCCGAACGGCTCGGCCTGGCGGAGGAACCGCGGCCGGTCCGCGAGGCGCTGGCGGGCGAGGACGACGCGGAGGACGCCCAGTGGCTGGTCGTGCTCGACGACCCGGACGGCGCGTACGACCCGGCCGAGCTGGAGGCCCTCGCGACCGGGTACGACGGCTGGCTGGAGCGGGGCTGAGGCGGCGAGTGGCATCCGGCGACCGGACCGGACCGGACGGGGCTGTCGGTGCGGCGGCCGGGGGCAGAGCGCGCGGGGGCAGGACGCGCGGGAGTAGGCCGTCCGGCCCAGGGCGTCCGCCCGATGTGCCGGGCCGCGCAGCCGGTTAGCGTCCGGCGCATGACGGTCCCTCACCCGGCTCCGCGCACAGCGGAGCAGCGCAGGCGCGATGTGCTGAAGCGCCTGGAAGACGATGCGGACGCCTGGGTGTCCACGGTGGGTCCCGACAGCACTCCCTGCCTCGTGCCGCTGTCGTTCCTCTGGTCCGAAGGTTCGCTGGTGATGTCCACCCGGCACTCGCGTCCCACCGTCCGCAACCTGCGGGCCGTACCGCGGGCGCGGGTGGCGCTGGGGCACACACGGGACGTGGTTCTGATCGACACCCGCGCCGGGATCCTCGGCCCCGGCGAGCTGCCCGGGCGGGAGGCGGACGCTTTCGCCGCGAAGCTGGGCTGGGACCCGCGCGAGAAACCCGGATGGGTCTACCTGCGGCTGCGGCCGGAGAGGCTGCTGGCCTGGCGCGAGGAGAACGAACTGGCCGGCCGGGAGCTGATGCGCGACGGTCTGTGGCCAGCCCGCTGACGGCCCTTCGCCGACGGCCCTTCGGCGAGGGGCCGGGACAGGGCGCCCCCCGCGGTACGGCGGCCGCCGCGGCGGCCCTCAGCCCGACGCGACCACCGTGCCGTCCGCGGTGACGGCCAGGGAACCGTGGGTGTCGGTGCGCAGGACGGCGGAGCCCGAGGCTCGCAGCCCGGCGAGGACCTTCGGGGACGGGTGTCCGTAGGGGTTGTCCTCTCCGCAGGAGACGAGGGCGACGCGGGGGCTCAGCCTCTCCAGCAGGGCCGGGTCCTGGTGGGCCGAGCCGTGGTGGGCCACTTTGAGGACGTCCACCGCGGGCAGGTCGGGGTGTGCCTCCAGCAGGCCGCGCTGCGCCGGGGGTTCGAGGTCGCCGGGGAGGAGGACGGTCAGGCCGGCCGCGCGGACGAGGAGGGTGACGCTGGCGTCGTTGGCGTCCTCGCCCGAGGGGGAGGGCGGTCCGGGCGGCGGCGGCCGGCGGGGCCAGAGCACCTCCCAGGACAGGTCACCGATCCGGCGCCGCTCCCCCGGCCCCGCCCCGATCACCGGCACCCCCGCGCGGGCGGCCTCGCGCCGTACCGCCGCTGCCTGCCCGGCCGGCTCGCTCCGGTCGGTGGTCTGGATCGCCCCGACCGCGCGGCCCCTCAGCACACCTGGCAGTCCGGCGACGTGGTCTGCGTGGAAGTGGGTGAGCACCAGCAGGGGGACGGCCGTGACGCCGAGGGCGCGCAGGCAGCGGTCCACGGCCTCCGGATCGGGGCCGGCGTCGACGACCACGGCCGCGCCCTCCCCGGACGCCAGCGCCAGCGCGTCCCCCTGGCCCACGTCGCAGACCGCCAGCCGCCATCCCGGCGGCGGCCAGCCGGTGAGCGGGCGGATCAGCGGGACGGGACGCAGGACCGCCAGGGCCAGCAGTACGGCGCAGGCCGCGCAGAGCCACCGGTGCCGCACCAGTCGGCGGGCGGCCAGGACCGCCGCCGCGGTGAGCGCGGCCAGCAGCAGTGCGCCGGTCCAACTGCCGGGCCAGTCGATCTCGGCGCCGGGCAGGGAGGCCCCCGCACGGGCGATGGCGGCGACGGCCCCGGTGGGCCAGCCCGCCGTCCAGGCCAGCGCCTCGGCCAGGGGCGGCGCGAGGGGTGCCGTGACCAGGGCCGCGAAACCGAGCACGGTGGCGGGCGCGACCAGGAACTCGGCCAGCATGTTGCACGGGATCGCCACCAGGCTGACGTGGGCCGCCAGGACCGCGACCACGGGCGCGCACACCGCCTGCGCCGCTGCCGCCGCCGCCAGCGCCTCGGCGAGCCTCCCCGGCACGCGCCGGCGGCGCAGGGCCTCGCTCCAGCGGGGTGCGACGGTGAGCAGCGAGCCGGTGGCCAGGACCGAGAGAACGAAGCCGAAGTCGCGGGCGAGCCACGGGTCGTGGAGGACGAGCAGCAGTACGGCGGCGGCCAGGGCCGGCAGCAGGGAGCGCCGCCGTCCGGTACCGATCGCCACGATGGTGACCAGCCCGCAGGCCGCCGCCCGCAGCACGCTGGGCTCCGGGCGGCAGACCACCACGAAGGCGAGGGTGAGCAGCGCACCGGCGACCGCGGTGGTGCGCAGCGACATCCCCAGCCGGGGCGCCATGCCCCGGCGTTCGGCGCGTACGGCCCGGTCCGGCGGTCCGATGAGCAGCACCAGCAGGATCGTGAGGTTCGAACCGCTGACCGCCAGCAGATGGAGCATGTCGGCGGCCCGGAAGGCGGCGTCGAGATCGGGCGGGATGCGTGAGGTGTCGCCGACGACCAGTCCGGGCAGCAGCGCCCGCGCGTCGCCCGGCAGCCCGTCGCTGGCCTCCCGCAGCCCGGAGCGCAGCTCTCCCGCGGTGCGCTGGACCGCCGTCGGCCCGGCGGTCACCGTGGGCGGCCCGCCGGCTCTCACCCTCAGGACGGCGGCGACACCGCGGCCCCCGGCCCCGTCGTCCCGGGGCGGCAGGAGCCGGGCCTGGAGCCGCAGCCGGGTGGAGGGCAGCAGATCGAGCCATCCCGCCGGCGGCCCGGCCGCCGAGTCCGTCCCCCGTACCAGGACGAGCACCGGCGACCGGGTGGCGGTCACCGTGCCGTCGGCGGTGGTGACGCGCAGGGCCTCGGCGCGCAGCATCACCGTGCCCGCCAGTTGCTCCGAGCCGCGTACGCGTGGCCGGACCAGGCGCGGATCACCGGTGACGGCCACCTCGACGGTGACGTGCGCGTACTGCCGGGCCGCCGCGGGCAGCGGGCCCCGGTGCAGATCGGCCGCGTGCGCCGCGGCCACCCCGCCGCCGGCTGCGGCGCACACCAGCGTCATGGCGACGGCCGTACGCCCGCCTCCCCGGATCCCGCCACGGCGAACCCCACCGCGGTGGATTCCGCCACGGCCCCGTGCCAGGGCCAGGGACACCGCGGCACCCAGGAGGCACAGTGCCACGCCGGCGACGGCCGCACCGCCCGGAGCGCCCAGGGCCAGGGCCGCCGCGCCCCAGGCGGCCAGCGCGGGCGGCACCAGCCGCAGATCGGCCGGTCCCTCCTGGCGCGGCTCCGCCGCCCCCAGCCGGCGGCCGGCGGCGGAGTGGACCGCCGACCGGGCCGTCGTACGGGCCGCCGCCCCCGTCGGCGTGCCGGTCGGCGCACTCGTGGTCACGGCACGACCAGCGGCTTCAACTCGGCGAAGCGGCGTTCCCCGATTCCGGTGACCTCGCGGAGCTCCTCGACGGAGGAGAAGCCACCGCGCTCTGCGCGGTGGTCGATGATGCGCTGGGCCATCACGGGGCCGATACCGGGCAGGGCGTCGAGCTGGTCGGCCGTGGCGGAGTTGAGGCTGACCGGTCCGCCCACCGCCGGCCCGCCCCCACCCCCGCCACCGCCTCCGCCCGCCGCGGCGGGCGGATGCGGGACGGCTGCCGCCGTGGGAGGCTCCCCGACGACGATCTGCTCACCGTCGGCCAGCGGCCGGGCCCGGTTGAGGCCGTGGAGGTCGGTGCCCGGCCGGACACCGCCCGCGGCCCGCAGTGCGTCGGCGACGCGGGCTCCGGCCGGCAACCGGTGGACCCCGGGCCTGCGGACCTCGCCCGCCACGTCTACCAGCAGCGTCCCTCCCGCGGAAGCCGCGCCGGGCGCCGGGCCGGGAGCCGCCGCGGACGCCGGAACGGAGGTGGGTTCCGGGGGAAAGGCCGGGGAGGGCGCGGGGCGCGATCGGGAGGCCGACTCCACAGGCGGTGCCTGCACCGTCTGCGGGCGTCCGCTCCAGAAGTGGTGTACGGCGAAGCCGAGGGCCACGGCCAGGGCCAGGGCGAGTGCGGCCAGCGTGCGCGGTTCCACTCCGCACCGTGTGCGCACCCACAACGGCATCCTGTCCCGCACGGCCTCCGCCAGCCGTGCGCGCCGGGACGCGTCCGTGGGACCGGTGTCCACGGGATCGGCGCCCGGCTCGGCCGCAGGGCCGGCAACAGGGCCGGGAACGGCACGGGCCGGGCGCGGCGCGGGCACCCGCTCCGCCGCCCGCCCCCGCGG
>NZ_JBKJFM010000139.1:0-16747 GCF_046614825.1 Streptomyces nanhaiensis | reverse complement strand
GGCGCGCGAGGCCGCGCGCGCCGCCGGAGGAAGGCGCCGGCCCCGGACGGCGGAACGGACCGTACACGTGCAGATCGGCCGGGTGGAGGTCAGCGCCGCACCATCTGCCGCGGGACCCACCGGCGCGGGCCGCCCGCAGCGGCCGGCACGGCCCGCGCCCGCGCTGAGCCTCGCGGACTACCTGGCCGACAGCGAGCGGAGGGACTGAGGAGATGAGCAACGCACTCGCCATCGCCACGGTCACACAGGCACTCGCCCTGCTGATCGAACACAATCTGCAACCCGAGATCGACATGCAGGTCGCGGTGAAGACCGAGCGGCCGCCTGCGGAGGTCACCGACGACGCCACCATCACCGTCTTCCTCCACCAGGTGACACCGAACGCCTCCCGGCGCAACGACGACCTGCCCACCCGCGCCCCGGACGGCACCCTGCTCAAGCGACCGGCGGCGGCACTGGACCTGCACTACCTGATCAGTGCCTACGGCAACGAGGCGGAACTGGTCGGACAGCGGCTCATCGGCTGTGTGGTGCGCACCCTGCACGAGTTCCCGGTGCTGCCGGGGGAACTGATCGAGGAGGCCGCGCAGCGGCCGTACCTGGCGGGCAGCGACCTGGCGGAAGCCGTCCAGCGGGTGCGCTTCACACCGACCCGGATGGACATCGACGAGACCTCCAGGCTGTGGGGGATGCTCCACCAGACGCCCTACTCGCTGTCGGTCGCCTATCAGGCCACCCTGGTGCTCATCGAGGGCCGCGAACAGCCCGTCGTGCCCCGTCCGGTGCAGCGGCACACGGTGCGCGCGCTGCCCTTCGGAGCCCCGGGCGCGCCGGAACCCCCGAGACGGCCGGGCACCGGCACCGCCGACCTGGCCGCCGCCGTACCCGCGGAACGCTCGTCCGGGGCGGCCGCCCGGAAGGTGGCGGCCCGGGCGAGCCGGACCAGCGGCATGGCCGCCAGATCCGCCGCGCCCGCACCGCAGGCCGGGGCGGAGGACGGGCCGGAGACGCCGTCGTCCGCCAAGAAGGCTTCCGTCAAGAAGACGCCCGCCAAGAAGGCCGCCGGCAAGCGGCGCGCCACGGCCAAGGCCGCCGCATCACGGCCCCGTACGAGCAAGCAGTCCGGCAGCGGCTCCGCGAGCGCAGGCGGGAGCGCACGGGCGGGCAGGGACGACGGCACCACGAACGACCAGGAGGGCTGAGAAGAGGTGACGACGACGGGGGCGGGCAGGCACATGGACGGCACTTCCGGCACGACGGGCACTGCCGAGGGTCCGGCGCTGGCCGCCGCCATGCGCGCCGTCCTGGCCCGCCTCGACGCCCACGCCGCCCGTGCCCGCGGGGGCACCGCCGACACGGGCACTTCCGGAACCGCAGGTGCCCCCGGACCCGCCGGCACCGCCGGCACCCCTGAACCCGCCGCACTCGAGGCGCTCGTCCACTGCTTCGGACTGACACCCTTCGAGCGCGAGATCGTCCTCCTGCTGGCCGCCGCCGAACTGGAGCCCACCACCGGCAGCCGCTGCGCCGCCGCGAGCGGAGACCCCGAGCGCGCCCACCCCACCTTCTCCCTCGCGCTCGCCGCCCTCGGCGAGCCGCACTGGAGCGCCATCACCCCCGTCGCGCCGCTGCGCCGCTGGCGCCTGGTGGAACTCGACGACGAGACCCGGCTGACCACCACCCGGATCCGCCTCGACGAACGCATCCTGCACTTCCTCCTCGGCTCCCCGTACCTCGACGCGCGACTGCACGGCATGCTCGCCCGCGCCGCCGCGCCCGACCGGCTGCCGCCCTCCTACGAGCGCGCCGCGGACCGCGTCGCAGAGGTATGGGCAGGGGCCGGCCCCAGCACGCCCCCGAGGGTGGAACTCACCGGCGGCGACCGGCACAGCCGCCACGACATAGCCGCGGCCGCCGCCCGCAGCTGCGGACTCGGCCTCTACACCCTGAACGCCGAGGACCTGCCCACCGGCCACACCGAACGCGACCGGCTCGCCCGGCTGTGGCAGCGCGAGGCGATCCTGCTGCCCGCCGCCCTGTTGCTGGAGACGGGCGAAACGGACCGCGAACAGGACGCGGCGGCCGACGCGTTCACCGCCTCCGCCGCCGTACCGCTGGCCGTCTCCAGCCCCGACCCGAGGCGGACGGAGCGGACGCGCGCCGAGCGCGTCACCGTGCCGGTGCTGGGGGAGGAGGAGCAACTCGGCCTGTGGGCCGACGCCCTCGCCGGAATGCCGCGGATCGGAGAACGGCGACTGCGCGCGCTGGTTGCGCAGTTCGCACTGCCACCGCACACCGTCCGCTCCGCCGCCGCGACCGTACGCCGGCAGGCGGGGGAGGCCGGCCAGAACGGGGCAGCCGGGTCGGACGTCTGCGAACTGGCCTGGCGGGCCGGGCTCGCGGAGGCCCGCATCGGCCTGGACGAACTGGGCCGCCGCATCGAACCGGAGGCCGGCTGGGACGATCTGGTGCTGCCGGAGCGCCAGTTGCGCGTACTGCGCGAGATCACCGCCCATGTACGGCAGCGGGGCACCGTCCACCAGGAGTGGGGCTTCGCCCGCACCCTGCGCCGGGGCCTCGGGGTCACCGCCCTGTTCGCGGGCGGCTCGGGCACCGGCAAGACCCTGGCCGCCGAGGTGATGGCCCGCGAGCTGGGGCTGGACCTGTTCGTCGTCGACCTCTCCCAGGTGGTCTCCAAGTACATCGGCGAGACCGAGAAGAACCTGCGCCGTGTCTTCGACGCCGCCGAACGGGGCGGCGCCCTGCTGCTGTTCGACGAGGCCGACGCCCTCTTCGGCAAGCGCAGCGAGGTCAGGGACAGCCACGACCGCTACGCCAACCTCGAGGTCTCCTACCTGCTGATGCGGATGGAGGCCTACCGGGGCCTGGCGATCCTCACCACCAACATGAAGAAGGCGCTCGACACCGCCTTCATGCGCCGCATCCGCTTCGTCGTCGACTTCCCCTTCCCCGGCGAGGCCGAACGCGCCGAGATCTGGCGCCGGGTGCTGCCCGACAGCGCCCCGGCCGAGGACATCGATCCCGAACTGCTGGCGCGGCTGACGGTCGCGGGCGGCTCGATCCGCAACATCGCCCTCTCCGCCGCCTTCCTGGCCGCCGAGGAGGGGGACGCACTGCGGATGCGGCACATGCTCGCCGCGGCGCGCACCGAGTACCTGAAGCTGGAACGCTCCCTGACGCCCTCGGAGGTCCGCGGATGGGTGTGAACGAGACGCCGCGTGACACCACACACGGCACGGCACGCGACACCACGGTCCGGGTGGACATCGGCGAGCTGGTGCTCGACGGCTTCGACACGCGGATCGACCCCGAACGGGTCACGGCGGCGTTCGAGGCCGAGCTGACCCGGCTGGTGCGCGAGCGCGGCGTACCGCTGGCGGCGGACGGCGAGGGACGCGCACTGGGGGCGCTGTCGGGCCTGCCGCCGTTGCCCGCCACCACCTCGCCGGCCCGCCTCGGCCAGGCACTGGCACGCGCGGTGCACGCGGGCCTGTCGGGACGAGGCGAGGCCGGGCCCGCGGACGGGAGGAGGCGCCGATGAGCTCGCACACCGCGTCACAGGACTCCCGCTCGGCGCAGGAAGCCCGACGCCGCAAGCGCAAGGAGCGCAAGGAGCGCAAGGAGCGCAGGGAGCGCGGCGCCAGGTCCACCGTGCCCGAGCCCAAGGACGTCGTCGGCGGCGCCGGCCTGCCGCTCGACGCGAGTGTCCGCCGCGAACTCGAGGAACGGCTCGGCCACGACCTGGGCCGCGTACGCCTGCACACCGACCGGGACGCCGCCGCCCTCACCGACCTGCTCGGCGCGGACGCGGTCGCCGTCGGCCAGGACATCTTCTTCCGGGAGGGCGCGTACCGACCGGGCACCGCCGACGGCATGCGCCTGCTCGCCCACGAACTGCTGCACACCGTTCAGAACCCCGACGGCCTCGGCGCGCTGCGCGCCGGCCGCGACCTGGGCGCGGTGAGCCTGCCGCAGCAGACGGTGGAGCGCGAGGCGGAGACGGCGGCCCGGGAGTCGACGGCGCAGGACGCGGCCCGCGGCGGCGGGACGGACGGCGCGGCGGCCGAACGGGTCGAGGAGGGCCGGGCCACCCCGGGCTGGCTGCGCTACGCCACGGTCGACGCCGACCGCCGGCGCATGGAGCAGGTCGATCCGGCGATGCTGCTCGACCGCCTGACCAACGGCCTTCTGCGCTCGCTGCGCGGCGACCCGCAGGACCGCTCCAAGCGCGTGCGCATACAACTCGCCCGATTCTCACCGGAGATGCAGCACGCCGTCCTCGACCGGCTGGAATCGCGCCTGCTCTCCTCGGAGTTCGACCGGCTGATCGAACTTGTCGAGGAGACCGAGGACGAGGGCGCGCTCGAACCGGAGGCGCTCGGCGTCCCCGAGGCCGTTCCGGACGCCACCGAACTGCTGGAGGACGAAAGGGCGGACACCGAAGCCGCCGACCGGAGGCAGCAGGCGGAGCACGAGCGGTCCCGCGAGGGGCGGAGCGGCGAGCAGGACGGCGGACAGCGCACGGGCGAGGAGCGGCAGGACCGGGAGCGGCCGGACCGCAGGCGAGGCGATCGCGGCAGCGCGGGTGCGGTACGCCCAAGAGCCGGGCGCCCCACCGGGCGATCCGGGGGACCGGGACGGCAGACCGGGAGCACGGGCTCCTCGGGGCCGGACAGCGACCGTGCCGCGGCCTCGGGAGGCGGCGCCTCCCGCCGTCAGCCGCAGCAGCCCCGGCAGCAGGACGGCAGCGGCACGGGCGGCCGGTCCGAGGTGCCCGGAGTCGGCGGCGCCCCCGCGGCGAGCAAGGAGGAGTCCGCCGCCAGGAACCGGCCCGGAGCCGTGGAACCCCTGGTCGCGGGGCAGCAACCGGGCAGGGCGGACGAGCGGGACACGCGCGACGGCAAGCGTGCCGGCGTGGAGCCCGGCCCCCTGCTGAGGACGGCCGATCCGGGCGACCGCAGCACCTTGGAAGGGAAGCGCCCCCAGGACGAGCCGGCGCTCGCACAGGACGAGCCGATCGGTCCGGAGCCCGGCCCGAGCGGTGAACCCGGAGCGCTCGACGGACTCGAGGACGAGCGGGCCGCCGACCGGGACAGCGCGTGGAACACCGAACTCGAACCCGACGACTTCCTCCCCGCCACCGACCTCGACGTCTCCGGCGTACCGACCGCCGACGAGATCGTGCCCGGCTCGGACGCCGGCGGGCGGATGCCGAGCTTCCCCGAACCGCCCGCCACCAAGGCCGAACAGGTGCAGGCCAGACGGGACGAGGAGGACGCGGAGGAGGCCGCGTCCGAAGACGCCGGGTTCGCCGACCCGCTGCCCGCCGACAGCGGCGCGTCCGTCTCCCCGGCGACCAGCGCCGGAGCCGGTGACCGTACGGCGCGTGATCTCGGCACCGGGACGGCGGGCCGGCAGGAGGCCGACCCGCTGCCTCCGTCCTCCGACACCGCCGATGACCTCACCGAAGCCCCCGAGCCGAAACCCGGTCCCACGGCCGCCGAAGGCCCGCAGCAGCAGGAGGAGCGACAGCCCGAACCGGAGAAGGGTCCGGAACCCGAGACGGCCGATACGGGAGCCCCGAAGGAGGAGGCGACGGAGTCCGGAACTTCTGGTTCCTCCGGCACCGGCACCTCCTCCGGCACGTCCACCGCGTTCTCCGCCCCGGCTCCGACCGCGGGCACCTCGGGCGCGCCTTCAGGGGGCGGGACGGCCGGTACGACTGCTCCCGGTGCCCCCGGGCCGGCCACGGACACTCCGGCCGAGGCGTCCCCGGCACGGGACACCCATGTCTCGGGTGCGGACGGCGGTGACGCCTCCACCACCGGCGCCACGCCGGAGGACGGGGCGGGCTCCCGGCAGCGGCAGGAGCCTTCGGCCCCGGCTCCACGGCCCGAACCCGCTCCCGTACCGAGGTCCGGCTCCAGGCCCTCACGGTCGGTCAGCGGTGGTGGCAGCACCCGGAGCGCGTCGGGTGGTGGCGGGGGAGGGGGCGGCGCCCGCCCCACCGCCTCGTCCCGGCCGAAGAAGGACCCCGCGGCCCCCAACCTGTCGAAGGTGACACCGGAGGCCGGCCTGTCCACCGCCGCCGGGCTGAAACCGCACCGCGCGCTCGAAGCACTGGGCGGAGTGAACGGCGCGGTCGACAAGACGGTCGGCGACGAGCACCAGACCCTCCAGGACGCACCGCCGACGACGGAACGCCCCGCGGGCGCCCCGCAGACCCTGCACGGCGCGCCGAAGACCTCGGCCCCGGGCCAGTACTCCGGCGACCCGGCCGCCCGTGTCGACGCCCCGGAGAAGGAGAAGGCCGAAGTCACGGGAGACAAGGCCCCGGAGGGCGAGATCCCGGGAGAGGACATCGAGGAGCCCAGCACCCTCGAAGGACTCCTGGCGGGCGGGGCCCAGCTCGTCGTGGGAGCGATCAACGGCATCGCCGGTGCCTTCGGAGCCGACGAGGACGTCATCGACTCCGACGCGGTGGTCCAGTGGATCCTCGACCTGCCCACCGAGGACGAGATGCTCGCCCAGGCGGACGTCGGAACGGCGCCCGGGGTCGGCCTCCAGGGCGAGACGGACGGGCGCGCCGGCGAACAGGGCGGTGAACTCGACGACAAAGGCCGGGAACTCCACGCCTCCGGCCGCGACGACGCCGGGCGCCCCCTGGGCGAGGACCAGATCTACCCCGATGTGCCCGAGGAGACCCTGACCGCGAAGGTTCCGCGCGGAAAGGGACAGGGAGGACCCGGCGGAGGCGGCGGTCCGTCCGTGGGCGGACGCATCCCGCCCGAGGCCGTGTCCGCGGTGGCGGAGCACGAGCGCGGACCGCAGATCCAGGCCGCGTTCACCGACGGGCAGAAGCAGATGTCCGACGAGCGGCAGGCCAAGGACAGGGGATTCCGGGAGTCCCGGGAACGCCACAGGCGGCAGGTCCGCAGCGAGGTCGAGAGCAACACCCGTACCCAGGCCGCCGAACGCCGGAAGACCAGGGCCGAGGTGGAGACCTCCCGCGAGCAGTGGCGCAAGGAGCAGGACGGGGAACTCGACTCACTCGGCACAAAGAAGACCGAGAAGACCGAGAAGATCCGCAAGGACGTCAGGGACAAGGAGGAGCAGACCGACAAGGACGCCGAGGAGCACCGGAAGAAGAAGCAGGAGGACATCGGCAAGGAGAAGACCAAGGCCGAGGACGACGCCAGGAACAAGCGCGACACGGCCAAGAGCGACTCCGGCAACTGGCTCTCCAGGGCGTTCGACTGGATCCGCGACAAGCTCATCGAGCTGAAGAACGCGATCGTCGGCTTCTTCCGCGCCGCCCGCGAGGCGATCACCAGCCTCATCAAGGACTTCAAGGGCACCGTGATCCGCTGGATCGAGGCGGCCCGGCAGTTCATCGTCGACAAGTTCAAGGAGTTCACCGAGGCCCTGGTCCAGCTGGGCAAGGACCTCCTCGACGCGATCGTGGAGATCGCGAGCCGGCTGCGAACCCTCATCATCCGCATCCGGGACGCGGCCATCGCCCTGGTCAACCGGATCGCGGACGAGCTGAAGCGGATCGTCACCGAACTCCTCGACGAGATCGGCAAGATCCTCAGCGGCATCCTCGACGCCCTGATGGAGGGCCTCCGGGCGGCGGTCGATGCCGTCAAGAGCGCGCTCAAGGGCATCATGGACTTCGCCATGGGCCTGCTCAACGCCCTGGGCGAGTGGGCGATGATCGCCGCCGACATCCTCTCCGACCCGGGCGGCTGGCTCAGCGGTGCCAAGGCCTCGGCCGAGGACGGAGCCAGGAACCATCTGTTCCGGGAAGTCACCTCGGCGATCAGGAACTGGTTCAACGAGAAGATCCAGGAGATCCTCGGGCTCCCCAGGGCCGTCTTCGACAAGCTGATCGGCGGGGGCGTCAGCAGGGAGCAGATGGCCAAGGAGGCGTGGGACGCCGCGCTTCCCCAACTCCCCGTCATCATCGGGGAGATCATCATCACCAAGGTCATCGCCAAGCTGATCCCCGGCGCCGGCTGGGTGATGGCGATCATCGACGCCTTCAAGGCGGCCTGGGAGTCCCTGAGCGAGATCCTGCGGGCCTTCGGCGCCTTCATGGACTACCTCAAGGCCGTCAAGGGCGGCAACGCCGGCGTGCTGTTCGCCAAGGCCGTGGCCTCGGGCGTGGTGGCCCTGCTGGAACTGGCCTACCAGGCGCTGCTCAGCGGCATCGGCAAGTACGTGGGCAAGGTCGGCGACCGGCTCAAGGGCGTCGCGGCCAACCTCGGGAAGAAGCCCGGAAGCAAGGACGAGGACAAGCCGAAGGATGACCACGACCCGAAGAAGCGCCCGGACCCGCAGGAGGAGGCGAGGAGGGCGCAGGAGCGCACGCGCCGGGCGAACGCGGAGATGTCGCGCAGGCCGCCGGCCAAGCCGAAGCGCCCCCGCCCGCAGCCCCGCCCGACCCGGCGGCCCGACTCGCCCCGGTCCCGCCGCGACCCCGCGCGCCGTCCCGACACCCGCCGCCCGGACGACCGCACCCGTACGGACCGGCCCGGCCGCCGCGCCCAGGACACCGACCGGGACCAGTCCCGAACCCCCGCGCGCCGCGAGACGGAGGGCACGAAGCCCGCCCCGCGCCCGCGCCGCACGTCACCGGAGACCCGCGCCGCGAACCGCGCGCGGCAGACGGTCAGGGCCGCCCAGAACCGCATCCGCAGAGCCCGGCAGGCCCTCGACCGCAAGGACCGCGACGGCCGCCTCGACCGATCCCTGGACAACAACGCCCGCCGCATGCGCGACGCCTACCGCCGCCGCCGCGACCTCCTGCTCGACCAGCGCCGACGCCGCCAGGAACAGAAGCGCCGACTCCGTGACCAGCGGCGGAGGAGGGAGGGTTCCAAGGAACACAAGGAGCTTCGCCTCGCTCGGATTGTCGCTCGTCTGAAGCCGAGACTGCGGCTGCTACTTAAGACGGGCGTCAGGCGTTCTGTGATGCGTGCCTTCCTTTCAGCTGCGCGTCTCTGGTACCGGCTGACTCGCCTCGTCGATTCCGGGACGTCGCCACTCCTGATCACGGCATTTCTCAATCCAGAAGCGGAAGCATCCCGTGGGCGGGCGAAGACCCCAGAACAAATTCTTGCGGAAGACCCTTCCGCGACCCCCGAGCAGATAATTGCCGATTCTGAGGCCAAGATAACCGGCGCAGACGAGTGGATTCTTTGCTATGACCCGGATTCCAGTGAGTCGCTGAGAAATGGACTCGCCAGGATCCTTGCCGTGCAGCGTCATGCCGCTTTGCGAGGGCTGCGGAGGGACCAGAGGCGGGGCGAGGAGCGAGGCGTTTACATCGACGCGCGGGCACGCAGAGTTGAGCAAAGCGACAGTGAGGTTGCATCTCGTTCTTACGTGCAACAAGCAGGGAATATGCCAGACTCCGATACTGGAGATCCTCGGCTCGTTACCAGGGACCCCGGGACGGAAGATCCGGAGCGCCGGGCATTGCCGCCGGGCAGACAGAGGCTCACCATGTCCGCCATGCTGCGGGCTCACGGAGGGAAACGTGGAACAGCGGGTGAGAGCTACGTGCGGCAGGAACTGCGCTCGGGTAAGGAGCAGGAAGAGGAGCGCGTCAACGTCACGCGCCCTGATTATTCGGGGCGATACCCGGTCAGGCCGACCGAAGGAGGAAGAGAGGTAAGGGTTCGCAAAGTCGACCTCAAGGACCAGTACGGCGAACGCGAACAGTTGATCGAGGTGAAGAATTACCAGAGGTACAACGGGAAGTACACGGAGGTCAGAAACGGGAGAAGGGTTGTAAAGGAGCTGTTCGTTCGACTGGAGGGGGAGAAGAGGGAGGTTGGTGAGAGTGGTCGCCCTGTGACCAGGGATCAGATCAACAAGGACTGGCGAATCAAGAGGAACAAACAGCGCGCAGGTATTAAGGTGGATGTGATCTGGATTTTCTCAGACGCCCGCCCCTCCATGAGTCTAAGGGCGGCTTTGGTGAATGCGGGATTTGCTGTCGTGGTGCTTTCGTAAGGATGGCGAAAAGTGAGAAACGGTGACAAGGACAGGGTTTGTGCAGAACGGGTGCGAGGGCTGGATGAGTGGACCCGGGAGATGGATCGGGATGTCGTCCGGCTCGCGGAGATGCTGGACATCCGTCCACCCGAAGAGTTGCTGAGCGATCCGCGGACCGGGCTTGCGAAGCTTGACGCACTCTATGAGTACGAAGACATCGAGGCGATCAGTGAGGAAGACACCATCTGGGTCACCGCACAACTTCTTGCTTATGTTGCTACATATCTGATCAAGAAGTTCGATGGTCGATGGGTGGTGGATACGGATAGGGGATCTCCTTCTTATGCTCGCTATCTGGTCGCATTGCCCGCCCCGCGGGGTGACGGGGATGTGTTGATCGACATTGGAAAGGAAGTCGACTCCTTTCTTCATGAGCCGGTCGGGCGCAGTCTTTTGAAATTCATCATCAGGCTGGAGGGGAAAGTTGCACCGTGATCTCAGGAGCGGCCCGGGAGGAACACCGTGACCCGCTACGCCGACATTCCCAAGCCCATCCGGTCCGGGATCGTGATCGTCGATCCCGAGCGGGGGATACCGCAGCGCATCATCGTGCTGCAGTTCAACCCCGACACCCTGGAGCGCAGCATCAGTCCGCAGGCCGCGGGCGGGAGCGGTGACGCCGGGGGCGGGGGGAGCGGAGGGGACCGGAACGAGGCGCTGCGGCTGAAGGGGCCGGCGCAGGAGACGTGGAAGTTCACCGCCGAGATCGACGCCACCGACCAGTTGGAGCTGGCGGCGCCCGACGGGATCCATCCGCAGCTCGCGACGCTGGAGATGCTCGTGCAGCCGACCACCGCCCAGCTGAGGGAGGCCACGCGGCTGTCGAAGAAGGGCACCATCGAGATCAGCCCGATCGAGATGCCGCTGACCCTGTTCACCTGGGGCAGCAAACGCGTCATGCCCGTGCGGCTGACGGAGCTGTCGGTCAACGAGTCCGCCTTCGACGTGAACCTGAACCCGATACGGGCGAGCCTGAGCATCGGGATGAAGGTGCTGACGGTGAGCGATCTGCCCGCCGGGCACCGCGGCGCCGAGCTGTACCTGGCGCATCTGGCGCAGAAGGAGCGGCTGGCCGGCACCGCGCGGGCGGGGACGCTGGGGGCGCTCGGGCTGACCGGGGCCGACATCGGGACGGGGAGGGTGTGAGAGGCCATGGCCGATGAGAGCGGGGTCCACGGGGGCCCACCGGACGGGATCCCGGGGGCGCACCCGTATCCGAGGACGAGCCGGTACCACGACGCCGAGATCGCCGTGCACCGTATGCCCGACGGCACCGAAGTCCGTTACGCCAGGAGGAGGTTGCTGCCCCCGCTTCCGGAAGAGGGGGACGAGGACACCGCCGTCCACACCGTCAGCGGCGGCGAGCGCCCCGACCAGCTCGCCCAGCGCTACTTCGGCGACCCCTCCCAGTGGTGGCGGATCGCCGACGCCAACCCCGTCCTCGATCCGCGCGAGCTGACCGCCGAGCCGGGGCGGGAGATCGGCATCCCGCTGCCCGGCGGCCTCCCACGGGGAGGCGCGCATGGCCGATGAGCACGTCGGCGGCGGGCCGATCCACCTCACCCTGAGCATGGGCCCCCACCTCACCCGGCCCGTTCCCCAGGCGGTGAGCGAGGCGCTGCTGTCCGCGCAGATCACCAGCACCGCGGGCGAACGCTCCGGCTTCCAGCTGGCGTTCGACCTCACCAAGAAGGGCGCGATCATCTCCGGCCTGCTGCCCGAGGGGTTCTTCGACCCGCGCACCCGCGTCGTCGTCACCACGGTGATCAAGGGGACCCGGACCGTCCTCCTCGACGGCCTGATCGTGCGGCAGGAGGTCGGGGCGAGCAACCAGCCCGGCCAGACGACCCTGACCGTCACCGGCGAGGACCTCTCGCTCCTGATGGACCTGGACGAGCGGGTGGACCGCTACCCGAACCTCTCCCCGGCCCGCAGGGTCGAACGCATCCTGGCCAGGTACGCCGACTACGGCATCCATCCGGACGTCCACCCCGAGCAGATCGTCCAGCAGCCCCGTGCCGAGCACCGCGTGGACTACCAGACGGGCACGGACCTGGCCTACGTCAACGAACTGGCCCGCGCCAACGGCTACGTCTTCTACCTGGAGCCCGGCCCGCGGCCCGGCCGATCCACCGCCTACTGGGGCCCGCAGCGCCGCGTCGGCCTGCCGCAGCACGCGCTCAACGTCAACATGGACGTCCACTCCACCGTCGACCAGCTCACCTTCGCCTACGACGGCGCCGCCCGCGAGGAGCCGCAGGCCCACTGGCAGGATCCGCGCACCCGCGAGTCCACCCTGATCCCCCAGCCCGACATCGGCCCGCTGCGCCCGCCGCTGGGCAGGCGCGCGAGCCCGGCGCTCAAGCGCCGCCGACTGGCCGGCACCGCCAAGAAGGACGAGGCGCAGGCCAGGGCCGAGGCGCTGGCGCGGGCCGCGACGTCCGCCGACGCGATCTCCGGCTCCGGGCAGCTCGACGTCAACCGCCACGGTTACGTACTGCGCCCGCGCGAGCTCGTCGGCGTGCGCGGCGCGGGCGTGACGTACGACGGCGAGTACTACGTCACCTCCGTCACGCACAACCTCACGCCCGGCTCGTACCGGCAGAACTTCACGCTCTCGCGCGAGGGCCTGATCGCGCGCGGGGACACCGTCCGCCCGTAGGGGCCACCCAGACCACCCAGACCGACCAGGAGCAGTCCGCATGGCGCCAGCACCGAACAACCGCTTCCTCGGCAAGTTCAGAGGCCGGGTGGCGGACAACGACGACCCGCTGGGGATCGGCCGGATCACCGCCCACGTCCCGGACGTGCTCGGCGACGAGGCCTCCACCTGGGCCATGCCCTGCCTCCCCTTCACGGGTGAGCGCTCCGGCCAGTACGTGGTCCCGGGCCGGGGGGCGGGCGTCTGGATCGAGTTCGAGCAGGGCGACCCGAGCTACCCGATCTGGACGGGCTGCTGGTACGGCGGGGCGGACGAGCTGCCGGAGGACGCCCGGGCCGCGGCGCGCACGGGCGCCGAACCGGTCGTCATCCAGACCCGCGGCGGACACAAGATCGTGATCTCCGACGACCCGGAGACCGGGATCCTGCTCCAGGCGCCGGGCCCCGGCGAGGGCGGGCCGGGCCCGTACATCCGCGTCACCCGGGGCGGGATCCACATAGACAACGGGCAGGGGGCCTCGGTCTCGGTGGCCGGGGACAGGGTCGACGTCAACCAGGGCCGGCTGATCGTGCCCATCAAACGCTGAACGGACGGGGGAGAGAAGCCTTGTCGGGAGAAGTCACGCACACGGGCACCGCGGTCGGCTGCCCGCACGGCGGCCGGGCGAGCGCCGCCGGCGCCGACGCGCACGGGGTGCTGGTCGACGGCCTGCCGGCCGCCACCGGCGCGCTCGTCCACACCGTCACCGGCTGCCGCCACACCGTCGACGGGGTGCCGGTGCCCTGCACCACCGTCCGCTGGACGCCGACGGAGGGCGGGGTGACGGCGGACGGGAAGCCGCTGCTGCTGGAGGACACACCGGGCATGTGCTTCACCGCGCGGCTCGTACCGCAGGGGCAGCCGCTTGTCACACCGGCGGGGCGCAGGGGGGTGGCCTGCGGATGAGGGCCGGGACGGTACGCCGGGACATCGCCTTCCCCCTCCGCGTCGACCGGCGCGGCCGCACCGCGCACGCGGCGTACGAGGAGCACGTGCGCGATCTGATCGAGCAGTTGCTGTTCACCAGCCCCGGAGAGCGCGTGATGCGCCCCGACTTCGGCTGCGGGCTGCTGGACCTGGTGTTCACCCCCAACAGCCCGGAGCTGGCCTCGGCACTGGAGCTGTCGGTGCAGGCCTCGCTCCAGCGCTGGCTGGGCGAGCTGATCGCCGTGGAGGACCTGGACGTGGTCAGCGAGGAGAACGTCGTCCGCGTCCACCTGCGCTACACGGTGCGCGCCACGGCCGGCAGGCGCGACGAGGTCTTCGAGGGGAGGGCCGAGGCATGAGCGGCGGTACGCAGACGGCGGTCCCGCGCCCGGGGGACAGGCGCGGCAGGGTACGCGCGGCACGGCTGAACGGTGTGGACGCGGTGGAGGTGGGCGACGACGGGCTGACCCTCACCGTCACCTTCCTGGGCAAGGCGCCGCACGGCCTGGGCCCGGAGAACATCCGCATCGACGGAGGGCGCGGAACCACGGACATCCGGGCCGTCGCCGTGGAGGCCGAACGCGAGGAGGACCCCGAACTCGACGACCTGCTGTACGTCACCGTGGACCGGACGGGGGGCTTCGGCCGCCACCGGCTGGCGATCGTCGAGACCGACCCCTACGGCCGCCCCGGCACCGAGCCCTTCCCCGGTTTCGACCAGCGCTACCACGCGGCCGAGTTCTCGTTCCGGCCCGCCTGCCCCTCGCCCCTCGACTGCGGTGATGCGCAGGAGGAGGAAGAGGCGGCGGAGGCGCCCGGGACCTTCCGGCCCGCACCCGTGATCGACTACACCGCCCGCGACTACGACACCCTGCGTCGCCTCGTCATGGAACGCCTGGCACTGACGGCGCCCGACTGGACCGAGCGCAACCCCGCCGACCTGGGCACCACCCTGGCCGAGCTGCTGGCGTACACCGCCGACCAGATCAGCCACCAGCAGGACGCGGTCGCCACCGAGGCGTACCTGGACACCGCCCGCCGCCGCGTCTCGGTGCGCCGCCACGTACGGCTGGTCGACTATCCGATGCACGACGGCTGCAGCGCCCGCGCGCTGGTCGCCGTCGAGGTGGCCCGGCCGCTGACGCTGCTCGCCGGGACGTACCGCTTCGCCGCCGTGGACGTACGCACCCTCGGCCCGCGCGACCGGCCGCGCACCGGCACGGTCATCGACGACCGCGACCTGGCGGTGCTGGAGGAGCGCGGCTCGGTGGAGGTCTTCGAGCCGGTCACCGAGGCGCCGCTGCGGCTGCGGCCCGAGCACAACACCATCCGCCTGTGGACCTGGGGCGGCGAGCAGTGCGCGCTGCCGAAGGGCGCCACGTCCGCCACCCTGCGCGACGAGTGGGCCGGAGACAGGCCCGGGGAAGCGGCCGGTGACAGGGGCGGCGAGGAAACGGGTGAGGGACGCCGGGAGCGGCGGCTGGACCTGCGCCCCGGAGACCTGCTGGTGCTGGAGGAGGTCAGGGGCCCGCGCTCGGGCACCCCCGGCGACGCCGACCCCACCCGCCGCCAGGCGGTACGCCTGACCTCCGTCACCCCGGCCGTCGACCGGCTGTGCGACCAGCCGGTGCTGGAGGTGGCCTGGGCCCGCGAGGACGCGCTCGCCTTCCCCCTGCACCTGACCGTGCTCGGAGGCCGGGACTGCGAGCCGGTGGAGGACGTCACCGTCGCGCGCGCCAACGTGGTCCTCGTCGACCACGGCCGCTCGCTCACCTTCCGCGGACACCTCCCCGAGCGTCTGGAGGTGCCACCGGTGCCCGCCGTCGTCCCGTCCTGCGGGCCGCCCGCGTTCGGCTGCCGGACCGGTGCGTACGCGGCGGAGGGCAACCGGCCCGGCAGGCTGATCCTGGACCGGCTCGAACAGACCGCCTGCGGAAGGCTGCTGACACCGGACCACGTCCGCGAACTGTCCGAGGTCGTCGGCGAGGAGGCGGTACGGCGCGCCGGGCTCGGAGTGGAGCGGGCCGGGCGCAAGGGCGAGAAGGCGGTGCCCGGCACCGCCTACGAGCAGGAGGCCGCCCTGGAGACGCTGCTCGCCCAGTCCGTCTACCCCGGCATCATCCCGCGCCTGCGCCCCCGCCTGCACCGCTTCCCCGTCGCCCAGACCGCGCCGTTCCCCGATCCGCGCCATGTCTCGGCCGGCCAGGCCGAACGGCTGGCCGCCATCCCCGCGCGGATGCGGCGGCGGCTGGTGGAGCTGTGGCGCGGCGCCCGCGACCACGACGGACTGGACGAACGCGAAGTCGCCGAACTGGCCGTGCTGTTCGGGCTGAAGACGCTGGAACGGCTGGAGCTGCGCCGCCGCCCGGTGCCCGCCCTGCGCGAACTGCTCCACCGCAGTGAACGGCTGCTGGCGGCGAAGCTGCGCCGGCTGGAGGTGCTGACGGCGCGGGCCCGCGCCGGACGCGTTCTGGACGGGCGCACGGCCTGGGAGATCGCGCACAGCTGGGGCCCGGCGTACGCGGCCGGACTCCACCCGGACGAGCCGGAGCTGCACGGACCCGCGTCCGCGCTCGTGCCCGAGCCGCGCGCGGCGCTCCCGGCCGTACGGCTGACCGGCGGCACGGGGAGCGGGGGCGGCGGGGACGGCGGGGACGGGGAGGGGGCCGTGTGGGAGCCGCGCCGCGACCTCCTCGGCAGCGGCCCCCGCGACCGCCACTTCGTCGGTGAACTGGAGGACGACGGACGGCTCGCGCTGCGCTTCGGCGACGGGCTGCACGGAGCCCGGCCCGAACCGGGCACCACCCTGGAGGTCCACTACCGGCTGGGCGGGGGCAGGGCCGGCAACGTCGGCGCCGAGGCCATCAACCACCTGGTGCTGTGCCGGGAGGCCGGGGAAGGCGAGCAGGGCCCGGAAGCGGGTGAGCCGATGCCCGTGGCCGGGGTGCGCAACCCGCTGCCGGCCGCCGGCGGCGCCGAGCCGGAGCCCGTCGAGCAGGCGCGCCGGTTCGCGCCGGCGGCCCCCGGACGGGT
>NZ_JBKJFM010000138.1:0-16852 GCF_046614825.1 Streptomyces nanhaiensis | reverse complement strand
CGTGGAGGCAGGGGAGAGCGGCGGGGGTGCCGGAGCCCTTCTGCGCGGGCATGCCGCCGGCCACCGCGGCGAACCGGCACCGCGGCCCCCGTCCTCCCGCCCGTCCGGCGCCGGCGCCGGAGCCGTCCGGGAGCTTCGGCCCGGCACCGGCCCGGTTCCGGACGGGGACGGCGACCAGGACCGGGGACGGGACCGGGGGCGGGACGCCGACCGGGCGCGTGCCCGGATGGCCTCGCTCCAGCACGGACTGCGGCGCGGCCGGCAGCGGAGCGCGAACTCCCCCGGCGGCACGGGTGTGGACGGCTCGGGGGACGGGAACGGCTCGGACGGTGGGAACGGTTCGGACGCTGGGGAAGGTCCGGACGACACGGCACCGCGACCGACACACTGGAGGGGGACGGCCGATGACCGCAGTGCACGGCACGGGGGAGGGCGCCATCCGGGCGACGGGTGAGCCGGAACGTCCGGGCGGCCCGCCCCGGCACGGCGCGACCGGTGCGGGGTGAGCCCGCCATGACGGACCGTTGGTTCGACGACGCCGCCGGGCCGGTGGTGCGGCCGTACGCCATGACGCGAGGCCGCACACGCAGCGCGACCGGAGGCCGCATCGACCCGGTCGCGCTGGTGGTCGCCGAGACGGTGGACGGGCTCCCCGGCACACTGCCCGGCGCACTCCCGGAGGCCGGGCCGGGCGGGGCCCCCGGGACCGGGCTCCCGGCCCTCAACGGCGCGGCCGGGGTCAACGGCGACACCGCCGTCCTCGGCCCGGAGCACCTCGACATCGTCGCCCGGTGCCGCCGGGCCCCTCAGCCGGTCGCCGAACTGGCGGCCGTACTGGACCTGCCGGTGGGCGTCGTACGCGTCCTGGTCGGAGATCTCGTCGAGGCCGAGCTGGTCCGCGTCACCCGTCCCGTGCCCCCGGCCGAGCTGCCGGACGAGCGCATCCTGCGCGATGTGATCAACGGCCTGCGTTCGCTCTGAGCCACTTCCTGACGCCCGGGCAGGACGCCCGGGCAGGACGCCCGGGGACACCCCGGGCGTCCTCGTGCCTCCCCCAAGGGCCGTGGGCGGCCCGCTCGGCCCGCTCAGGAGGTTCCGGTCGATCGGGCCGATCCGGCCACGGAGCGGTGCGCCTCGGCCGGATCCGCGACCAGGCGCGCCTCCACCCGGCCGTCCACCAGCCGGGTCTCGAAGACCGGCTGGGGGGATGTCGCGGGACCGCGTACGTTCCAGCCGTCCGCCAGGCGGAAGACGCTGCCGTGCCAGGGGCACCGTACGCATCCGTCGGCGACCGTGCCCTGGGACAGCGGTCCGGCCATGTGGCTGCACCGGTCGGCCAGGGCGTGCACCTGCCCGCCGGGCTCGCGGACGACGACCACCGGCGTCTCGCCCACGTACCGCCGCACCGGCTCGCCGACCGGCAGGTCCGCCATGTCGCCGATGGGGTGCCAGCCGGGCTCGACCACGGCCGGCACGTGCTCGGCGTGGTTGACGGCGGCGGCCTGCCGGTAGGCCAGGTGGCCGCCGAGGGCCCCTCCCGCGCTCACCGCCGTCAGTCCCGCGAACCCCAGCAGACGGCCCCGGGTCCGCCGGCCGCGCAGCCGGGCGGCCAGCGAGGCCGAGTACAGGCCCACGGCCGCGACGTTCGCCGCGGCGTGCACCAGGCCGACCCGCATCTGCGGCTTGCGCAGCTCGGCCCAGTCCACCCAGCCCGCCAGGGCGGCCGGGGCGGCGGCGGCCAGACCCAGTCCCACCAGGGTGTCGGCGCCGCGGCGCTGCCCGGGCAGCAGGTCGAGCACGGCGGCGGACATCCAGGTCCCGATGGGGACCTGCACCATCAGCGGGTGCACCGCGTGGCCCAGCCAGCGGCCGTGCAGGGCGTCGCGCGCGCCGCCCAGTGGAAGCGCGCGCACGGCGCGCCGCAGCGGTCCGAGCGCGGTGTCGAGACGGGGGGTGCTCTCCAGCCTCTCCACCGCGGTCAGTACCCGCCCCGGACGTTCGGGGTCCGGAAGCGCGGAACGGGCGGCGGAACGGGCGGTCGAGAAGGCTGTACGGACGTTCCGAGAAACAGGCATACCGCCCAGTTCCCTGACGATACCGGCCGTAAACGACCCGCCGAGGTGGCGCGGCCCGTACTCGGCGGCGCCCGGCGGTACTCGGCGGCCTCCGGAGGCGCCCGGCGGTACTTGGCCGGATTCCGCCCCGCCGGCTCCGGGGACTTGTCGTCACCGTGCCGGTACGGAACGATCTCTTGCTCCGACGGGCGGCACCGCGGGGATGCGGGCCGCACTGCGAGATGCGGAGGAAGAACCGATGGTCTTCGCGGACTCCGGCGCCTGCCGGAAGCACCGGGGAAGCGCCGCCACCGCCGCGCCGGTGGCGCTGAAGGTGCTGGTGGCGGGCGGTCCCGGAGCGGGCAAGACCACCCTGGTCGGCTCCGCCAGCGAGGTCGGGCCGCTGCGCACCGAGGAGTTCCTGGCGGAGGTCCTTCCTCCGGCCGGCGGACTCGGGCAGGTGCGGGCAGCGGCGGAAACGGGGGGACCCGGCGCGGGGGAGGCCGCCACCGTCGCCATGGACTTCGGCCGTATCACCCTGAGCGAGCGGCTGACCCTCTGCCTCCTGGCCGCCCCGGGGCAGGAGCGCTTCCGGCCCCTGTGGGACGAACTGGCACAGGGGGCGCTCGGCGCGGTGCTCCTCGCCGACACCCACCGCCCGCGGGACTGCCTCGGCGCGCTCGACCGCCTCCAGCGGCACGCCGTTCCGTACGCCGTGGCCGTCAACCGCTGCGACGGGGCCCGCCGGCAGTCGGAGGAGGCGGTACGCACCGCACTGGGACTGGACGCGGTGGTGCCGGTCCTGCGGTGCGACGTGCGCGATCGCGGCTCCGTGCGCGAGGTGCTGGCCTCGGTCGTCGAGCACGCCATGGCCGCCGGTGCCCCCCGGCGCGGCGAGAGCGCCCCCTGACCCCGCACGCCCCGCGCTCCGACTCCCGTGCCCCGGCGCCCGGTGGGGGCCGGGGCACGGGTCCGGACCCCACCGGGGGAAGGGCCCTCAGTCGCCGTCCTCCTCCCAGCCGAAGCTGCGCTCGACGGCCTTGCGCCAGTTGCGGTGCTCGCGTTCACGCAGCTCCGCGTCCATCCGCGGGGTCCACTCGGCGTCCTTCTTCCAGTGCGCCCTGAGCTCCTCCAGGTCCGACCAGACCCCGGTGGCCAGACCGGCCGCGTACGCCGCGCCCAGGCAGGTGGTCTCGGAGATCACCGGCCGGATCACCGGGACCCCGAGCACATCCGCCTGGTGCTGCATCAGCAGCCCGTTGGCGGTCATGCCGCCGTCCACCTTGAGACTGGTGATCTCCACCCCGGAGTCCTGGTACATCGCGTCGACGACCTCGCGCGTCTGCCAGCTCGTCGCCTCCAGCACGGCCCGCGCCAGGTGCGCCTTGGTGACGTAGCGGGTCAGGCCGGTGATGACGCCGCGCGCGTCCGAGCGCCAGTACGGGGCGAACAGACCGGAGAAGGCCGGGACGATGTACGCGCCGCCGTTGTCCTCCACGCTCGCGGCCAGGGACTCGATCTCGGCGGCCTCCCTGATGATCCCGAGCTGGTCGCGGAACCACTGCACCAGGGCGCCGGTGATGGCGATCGAGCCCTCCAGGCAGTAGACGGGCCGCTCGCCGCCGAGCTGGTAGCCCACCGTGGTCACCAGACCGCTCTTGGAGGTCACCGGGCGGTGGCCGGTGTTCAGCAGCAGGAACGAGCCGGTGCCGTAGGTGTTCTTGGCGTCGCCGACGTCGTAGCAGGTCTGGCCGAAGACGGCGGCCTGCTGGTCGCCGAGCGCGGAGGCCACCGGCACCCCGGTGCTCGTCCCCACCGAGGTGGTGCCGTACACCTCGGCCGAGGAGCGGATCTCGGGCAGCATCGCCTCGGGGATGCCCATGGCCTCCAGGATCGAGGAGTCCCACTGGAGGGTCTCCAGGTTCATCAGCATCGTCCGGCTGGCGTTGGTGACGTCCGTGACGTGCACACCGCCCTCCGTGCCTCCGGTGAGGTTCCAGATCAGCCAGGAGTCCATGGTGCCGAAGGCGATCTCGCCCGCGGCGGCGCGCTCGCGCAGCCCGGGCACGTTCTCCAGCAGCCAGGCGGCCTTCGGCCCGGAGAAGTAGCTGGCCAGCGGGAGCCCGGTCCGGTCGCGGAAGCGGTCCTGCCCCACGTCGCCGCCCAGCTCCCGGCAGAGCGCGGAGGTGCGGGTGTCCTGCCAGACGATGGCGTTGTGGACGGGTTTGCCGGTGGCCCGGTCCCACAGCACGGTCGTCTCGCGCTGGTTGGTGATGCCCAGTGCGCTCAGGTCGCGGCCGCGCAGTCCCGCCTTGGCGAGCGCTCCCGCGACCACGGCCTGGACCTTGGACCAGATCTCGGTGGCGTCGTGCTCCACCCAGCCGGGTTTGGGGAAGATCTGCCGGTGCTCGCGCTGGTCGACGGCGACGATCGCGCCGTCGTGGTCGAAGATGATGCAGCGGCTCGACGTGGTGCCCTGGTCGATCGCGGCGACGTAGGTGGCTGCGGTGTCCGTCATGGCGGTTCCTCCGGTCCCCTTCTGCTGGTTGTCCTCGGTCCTTCCCGCTCTTCCCGGTCCTTCTCCGTCCTTGGCTCCCGTTCCCCGCGGCCCGGGTCAGAAAGCGAGGTTGTAGATGAGTGCCCCGAGGACGCCGCCGATGATCGGCCCCACCACCGGAACCCAGGAGTACCCCCAGTCGGAGGTGCCCTTGTTCGGGATGGGCAGCAGCGTGTGGACGATACGGGGGCCCAGGTCACGGGCCGGGTTGATGGCGTAACCGGTGGGGCCGCCCAGGGACAGGCCGATCCCGACGACCAGCAGCGCGACGATGAGGAGCGCGGTGCCGGACTCGCCCAGGCCCCTGGTCAGACCGAAGGCCAGGATCGGCAGCACCAGGGCGACGGTCGCGATGATCTCGGTGACCAGGTTGGCCACCGGGCTGCGGATCTCCGGGATCGTCGAGAAGATGCCGAGGGTCGGCGTCGAGATGTCCTTGTCGCGGTTCAGCGCGAACTGGGAGTAGTAGACCAGCCAGGCCAGTACGGCGCCGAGCATCGCACCGACGATCTGCCCTGCGATGTAGACCGGGACCTTGTCCCAGTTCTCACCCGTCTGGGTGGCGATGCCGACGGTCACGGCGGGGTTGATGTGCCCCCCGGACAGCGGCGCCGCGGTGTAGGCGCCCGCGAGCACCCCGAAGCCCCATCCGAAGGCGATGACGATCCAGCCCGCGTTCTGCGCCTTGGAACGGTTGAGTGTGATGGCGGCGTTGACCCCCGCTCCGAAGAGGATCAGGATCGCCGTTCCGATGATCTCGCCGATGAAGATGTCGCTGCTGGGAAGGTTCATTGCCGCTCCTCCGTGCCCTCACCCCGGGCATCGGCCCCGGGCGTCCCTGCGGGGTGCGTTGTGCCGTGCCGGCGGGCCCGGCGGCACGGCACGGCACGGCCGCGCCCCGCCCGGCGTCCGCGACGAGCGTGCGTGTCCAGCGGAACCGCCCCGGGGAGCATCCGGCCATGGAGACCGACGTGCGGCGATACCGTCTGATAATCGGAAGTGTTCCTCCGGTGAGGAGGACCGTCAAGGCAACCCGCAGGGCGAGGAGGCCCGCTCCGTCCCGCGCCCCACAGCACACCTCGCAGCACGCCTCACAGGCGGCCGCCGGCGCCACCGGCCCGCCCGCAGGGCGGTCTGACGGCCCGGCACCCCGTCCGTGCGCGGTTCAGCCCGCGCCCGGACGGGGCGTCCGGGTGAGCCGATCCAGTCCCGGGGCGTCATCCATACGGCTGTCGGCCAGCGCCCTGATCACCTCGGCCAGCCGCACCACACCCACGCAGCGCCCCGCCTCGTCCACCACCGCCACGTCGTCGGCCGTACGGCTGCTGTCCCCGGCGGCCACCACGTCGAGCACCTCCCAGGCGGTGGCGCCCACCCGGACCGTGCGCGGCCGGTCCGCCAGCCGGACCGCCGGCCGGTCGGCGTACAGGGCGTGGCCGTAGCGGCCGGACATGGCCAGCAGGAAGCGGTCCCGGTCCACCGCGCGCACCGGTACCCCGTCGGGGTCCACCAGCAGCACCCCGGTCACCTCCGGCGAGCCGGTGAGCAGCGCCCGCACCTGGGAGGCGGAGGCGGACAGCGGCAGCAGGGCCGCGGGGTGCAGGAACTCGGCGACCGGCGGCCCCTGCGAGCCGCTCCCGGCCGGCGGAGCGGCGGGCGGGCACACCGGCACGCGGACCTCGACGGCGGGGCGGCACGCGGGCGGAGCGAACAGATGCCCCTGCGCCAGATGCGCGCCGACCGCACGCGCGGACGCGTACTGCGACTCGGTCTCCACCCCCTCGACGGCCAGCAGGGCGCCGACGCCGTCGCAGAACCGCCGCAGCCCGGCGACCGCCGCACGGTAGGCGGTCCGGTGCGGCAGCCCGGCCACGACCGCGGCGTCGACCTTGAGCAGGTCCGGGGAGAGATCGGCGAGCAGCAGCAGCGGCGGATCCCCGGCGCCGACCCCGTCCACGCAGATCCGGAAGCCGTCCTCGCGCAGCGCGCCGACCGCCGACACCAGTGCCCCCCGGGACGCCGGCCCCGGCTGGGGGACGATGTCGAGCGTCACCTCCCACGGCCGGCGGCCGGCGTCCCGCACGGCCCGGCGCAGCGCGGCGAGGTCGCCGAGACCGGCGAGGGTGGCGGCGAAGACGTTGACGTGCAGGGGCAGCAGCCCCTCCCGGCGCGCGGCGGACCGCAGTGCCAGCGCGGCCAGCTCGGCGTCCAGCTCCGGATCGCGGGAGGCCTCGGCCACGACATCGCCCCCCTCGGAGCGGGCCAGGACCTCCAGGGCCGTCACGGAACCGGTCCCCAGGTCCACGACCGGCTGGTAGGCGAATCGGAGTTGGCTCGTCCAGGCACGCACGGCACCAGCATGCTGCCCGACGAAGCGCCCGGAGGCGTTGTTCGCGCAGAGTTCACGAGTATTTCCGCGCCGCGGGGCCCGGCCCGGAGGTAGACGGGAGGTCCGGGAAATGTCGCGAACGGGTGACAGCGCGGCGGCCCCAGAACCGCCGCGGAGCGGGCCGCGTCCCCACCACCGGATGACGGCGGTACGGGACCCACGGGGGTGGTGCCGTACCGCCGCTCCACTCCGCTCCGCCGCGCCGCACCCGGGCACACCGGGCGCCGGGAGGCGCACACCGGCGAGGAAGGGCTCAGCGGCCGGTGAGCGACCTGGGATGCACGGGGAAGTCGAAGTAGGTGTCGGGGAACGGCTCCCGCCGGAAGCTGTAGTGCCACCACTCGGCCTCGTAGTTCACGAAGCCCACCTCCTCCAGCGCCTCCTTCAGCAGCAGCCGGTTGGCCCGCTGCTCACCGGTGATCCGCGGGTCCAGGGTGTGCGACAGGGTGTCGAAGCAGTCGTAGCCCGTCCCCATGTCCACCGAGTTGTCCGGGAAGCGCTCCTCGCGCGGCGCGAAGCACGGCGTCAGCGCCTCACCCGGCACGTACGGCCGGGTCGGCCAGGCGGGCAGCCGCACCAGGGTCAGATCGACGGTGCTGCCCCGGCTGTGCCCGGAGCGCTCGGCGATGTACCCGTCCGGGAACAGCCGCGTCTTGTCCACCCGGGGGTAGAACTCCTCCTTCATCCGCTGGTCGCCGAGATCCCGCGCCCACGCCACGAAGTGGTCCACCGCCCGCTGGGGGCGGTAGCAGTCGTAGACCTTCAGCGAGTACCCCCGCCACAGCAGCTTCCACTGCGCCCGGCGCAGCGCCTCGGCGGCGTCGCGGGTCAGCAGGCACATCGGCTTGCGGTACCCGTCGACGGGATCGCCGACGAAGTTGTGCGCGGTGGTGTAGCGGATCTCCTGCAGGATCGTCGGATCCACCTCGGAGAGCGCCACGAACTCCGGCGGCGCCTTCGGTTCCGGCTCGGCCCGTGCGGCCGGCGCCGCGGCGACGAGGACCGCGGGAGCGAGGAGCGCGGCGAGCACGAGGAGGACCGCGGCCACCGGGGAGCGCGCCCCGGTCCTTCGGGCGGAGCACTTCCCGGCCGGCCGCGCGGACGGCGGTGTGATCGGTTCCCTGATCGGCATGACCCCTCCGTCTACCAGGTGCCCGGTCCGTCCCGGAAGAGCGCCCACGCGCCCCGCGCGCGGACCCTGCGCCCTCCGTGCGCTCACGCCCCCGCGCCGCGCACCCGCACCGGGTACCCCACTTCCGAGGCACCCTCCCGCGCCACCACCACCTCCCGGCCCAGCACCCGCACCGAGAACCGCTCCAGCTCCACCCGCCCGAAGCCGTCCCCCAGGTCCGCGGCGACCACCCCGCCGCCCGTGCGCCCGGGCGGCGGAGCCCACACCTCCAGCTCGATCCCGCCCCCCGGCCCGGCCACCGGCACCACAGACCCCGCCCGGGCCAGCACCGGTATCCGTGCCGGCGGAGCCTCGACGACCACCTGGCCCGGGCCCCTGTGCACCCGCCCCGTGGCCGTGTCGTACCACCGCCCGCGCGGCAGCCGCACCGTACGGCGCACCACCCCCGGTTCCAGCACCGGAGCCACCAGCAGCGCGTCCCCCAGCAGGAACGCGTCCTCGCACTCCCGCAGCGCCCGGTCCTTCGGCGCGGCCCACCACAGCGGACGCACGTACGGAGCCCCCGAGCGGTGCGCCAGCCGGGCCAGCGTCGCGAGGTACGGCAGCAGCCGCTCCCGCTCGCGCAGCGCCGCCCGCGCGTGCCCCAGCACCTCCGGACCGAACTCCCACGGCTCCAGCCGCCCGGAGCCCGGCACGGCGGAGGTGCGGAACAGCGGCAGGTACGCGGCCAGCTGGAACCAGCGCAGATACAGCTCCGGCGACGGCCGGGGCGCCCCCGCAACGCCCCCCACGTCCGCACCGCAGTAGGGCACCCCGCACAGCCCCAGCCCGATCACCTGGGCGAGCGCGTCCCGCAGCCCCTCCCAGCCGGCCGACGTCTGGTCCGTCCAGGTGCCGCCGTAGCGCTGCAGCCCCGCCCAGCCCGAGCGCGACAGCAGGAACGGCCGCTCATGCGGCCGCAGGCCCCGCAGTCCCTCGAAGCCCGCGCGGGCCATGGCCAGGGCGTAGACGTTGTGCGCCTCCCGGTGGTCACCGCCGCGCGACTCCAGGCAGTGCCCGGCCGAACGCGGCAGCGTCGGATCGCCGGCGACGGCGAGGGAGACCGGATCGTTCATCTCGTGGCAGAACCCGGCGAACCCCCGTGCCAGCCGCTCGGAGTACAGCCCTGCCCACCACTTGCGCACCCGTGGATCGGTGAAGTCCGGATACACCGACTCACCCGCCAGGCCCAGCCCGCGCACCGGCCCGCCCAGCGGACCCCGGACGAAGGCGTCCTCGCCGAGCCCGCCGTCGTACACCGCGTCGCCCGGCTCCGCCCGCACCGCCGGGTCGACGCACGACACCAGCCGCACCCCGCCCCCCTCCGCACCGCGCAGCGAGGCCGCCAGAACCGGCAGATCCGGAAACCGCCCGGAGTCCACCGTGAACCCCCGCCGCCCCCGGTGGTGGCCCGCCCCCAGGTGCACGGCGCTCAACGGCAGCCCCCGCTCGGCGTACCCCGCCACCACCCGCCGCACCTCGCGCTCGCCCCCCGCCCCCCACAGGCCCGCCTGGTGGCCCAGCGCCCACCGCGGCGGCAGCACGGGCGCACCCGTCAGCGTCCGCCAGCCGTGCAGCACCCGCGAGGGCGCACCCGTCAGCACCCAGTAGCGCAGCGGCCCCCCCGACATCCGCACCTCGCACCGGCCCGGCCGGTCATGCCCGGAACCCGCCCCCTCCACGCCCTCGCGCAGCGTCACCACGCCGTCCCAGGTGTTGTCGTGGAAGAGCAGATGACCGCCCGCGTCCGCCACCACCCACAGCACCGGCATCGTCAGCGACCGCGTGCCGCGCCCGGTCCGGAACGGAACCGGACCCGCGTTCCACAGCCGGTACGGGCCGCCGCGCAGCCTCGGCCCCGGCGTCCGCCCGCCCAGGCCGAAGAACCGCGCGTCCGCCGGCACCTCCGAGCGCTGCGTCCAGCGGCCCCCGGTACCCCCCTCCGCACCGTCCGCCGGTTCCCACCAGCGCGGCGGCAGATCACGCCGCAGCACCACACCGCCCGGGGTGCGCACCTCCACCGCACCCAGCCGGGTCACCGTCACCAGCACCCGCTCGGAGACCACCCGCCAGCCGCCGTCCTTGTCCGGCTCCAGCACCGCCCGCGGGTCCGCCTGCGGATACGCGCCCGCCAGCGCGTACGACGGCTCGGGCCCCGCGCCGTCCCAGCCGCAGAACACCATCCCGCCCGCCGTCACCCGCACCCGCAGCGACGACCGCTCGAAGTGCACCACGCCGCCGCCCGGCCGCGGTTCGGCCCCCCGCGCCGGGCCCGGCACCCGCGCCCGCTCCCGGCCGCCGCGCGGCAGCGTCCGGGCGTCCATGCGCCGACCCCGCCACGCGGACCGGGCCGCACGCAACCCCTGCGCCGCACCGACCAACCTCACCGACCGCACCAGGCCACGTGCATCCATGCTGATCAGAGTGCCATCACCGGCAAGCACCCGGTGCCCCGTTCAACCGCCGTTCACCGAACGTCCCCCCGTGGTTGCACCACACCGTCCGGCCCCCCGGTATGGGGGACCAGCCCTGGTGCGGAAACCGATCACATGGCACAGTCCTGGCACAGTCCTCTACAGCCGCCGCGCACCCGCACACCCCAGGCCACCATCCCAGGGGCCGAGCGGTGCGGGGAGGCGAACGCACACGAAGCGTGGGAAACAGCCCGGGAGCCGCCATGACCGCCGCGCACAGCGCCGCACCGACGACCGCAGACCAGCCGGAGCCCCTGTGGAGCCCCGGCCCCGACCGGATCGAGGGCGCCCGGATCACCCGATTCCAGGCATGGGCGGCCGAACGCTTCGGAGCCCCGGCCGCCACCCCCGGCGACCCGGCCGCGAGCTACGCCGCGCTGCACCGCTGGTCCGTCGAGGAACTCGAGGCCTTCTGGCGAGCGGTCACCGAGTGGTTCGACGTACGCTTCGCCACCCCGTACGAGACCGTCCTCGCCGACTCCGCCATGCCCGGCGCCCGCTGGTTCCCCGGCGCCACCCTCAACTACGCCGAACACGCCCTGCGCGCCGGCGAGGACCCCGCCCGCGCCGACACCCCCGCCCTGCTGTACGTCGACGAGAGCCACGGGCCGACCTCCGTCACCTGGGCGGAGCTGCGCCGCCAGGTCGGCTCGCTGGCCGCCGAACTGCGCCGCCTCGGGGTGCGCCCCGGCGACCGCGTCAGCGGTTACCTGCCCAACATCCCCCAGGCCGCCGTCGCCCTGCTGGCCACCGCCGCCGTCGGCGGCGTGTGGACCTCCTGCGCCCCCGACTTCGGCGCCCGCAGCGTCCTGGACCGCTTCCAGCAGGTCGAACCGGTCGTCCTGTTCACCGTCGACGGCTACCGCTACGGCGGCAAGCAGCACGACCGCACCGGCACCGTCGCCGAACTGCGCAGCGAACTGCCCTCCCTGCGCGCCGTCGTCCACATCCCCCTGCTCGGCACCCCGGCCCCCGAGGGCACCCTGGAGTGGGACGCACTGACCGCCGCCGACGGCACGCCGGCCGAACCGGTCTTCGAGCACCTCCCCTTCGACCACCCGCTGTGGGTGCTGTACTCCTCCGGCACCACCGGACTGCCCAAGGCCATCGTCCAGTCGCAGGGCGGCATCCTGGTCGAGCACCTCAAGCAGCTCGGTCTCCACTGCGACCTCGGTCCCGGCGACCGCTTCTTCTGGTACACCTCCACCGGCTGGATGATGTGGAACTTCCTCGTCTCCGGCCTGCTCACCGGCACCACCGTCGTCCTCTACGACGGCAGCCCCGGCCATCCCGGCACCGACGCCCAGTGGCGCGTGGCCGAGCGCACCGGCGCCACCTTCTACGGCACCTCCGCCGCATACGTCATGGCGTGCCGCAAGGCCGACGTCCACCCCGGCCGCGACCTCGACCTCTCCCGCGTCAGGTGCGTCGCCACCACCGGCTCCCCCCTCCCGCCCGACGGATTCCGCTGGATCCACGACGAGGTCGCCGAGGACATGTGGATCGCCTCCGTCAGCGGCGGCACCGACGTGTGCAGCTGCTTCGCCGGCGCAGTCCCCACCCTCCCCGTCCACATCGGCGAACTCCAGGCCCCCGGCCTGGGCACCGACCTGCAGTCCTGGGACCCGCACGGCAAGCCGCTGGTCGACGAGGTCGGCGAGCTGGTCGTCACGCGCCCCATGCCGTCCATGCCGATCCGCTTCTGGAACGACGCGGACGGCTCCCGCTACCGCGACAGCTACTTCGAGATGTTCCCCGGGGTGTGGCGGCACGGGGACTGGACCACCCTCACCTCGCGCGGCACCGTCGTCATCCACGGCCGCTCCGACTCCACCCTCAACCGGCAGGGCGTCCGCATGGGCTCGGCCGACATATACGAAGTCGTCGAACGCCTCCCGGAGATCCGCGAGTCCCTCGTCATCGGCGCGGAACAGCCCGACGGCGGCTACTGGATGCCCCTGTTCGTCCACCTCGCCGAGGGCGCCGTCCTCGACGACGCCCTGCGCGACCGGATCAAGCGGGCCATCCGCGAACAGCTCTCACCCCGGCACGTCCCCGACGAGATCATCGAGGTGGAGGGCGTCCCCCACACCCTCACCGGCAAACGACTGGAGGTCCCGGTCAAGCGCCTCCTCCAGGGCGCCGACCTCGACAAGGCGGTCAACCCCGGCTCGGTCGACGACGTCGGCCTCCTCCGCTTCTACGAGCGCCTCGCCCGGGAACGCCGCACCTCCTGATCCTCCCGGAAGCCCGTTGTCAGCCCCCTCGATTACGGTGAGTCACCAGATGAACGCACCATCGAGGGGGAGACGACATGGCACACCACCGAAGGCGCGACCGCCGCGGGCCGGAGACGGCGCGACGGGCCCTGCGCCGCGAGGCGCCCAGCACGGTCGCCGTCGTGGCCGACCCGGCCGGCTTCGCGGCCATGCGCCGCTACACCACGTTCGCCTTCGACGACCACCGCCGCTACCTGCGGCAGACGGAAGGACTGCTGCGCTCGCTCACCGCCCAGGGCGTCCACACCCGCGTCGGCCTCTTCGAACCGGGCGACTACGCGCACTTCTGCGCCCAGGAGCGGATCGACCCCGACACCCCGGACAGCCGTGCGCGCTACGTGGCCGAGATCGCCGCCACCGGGGCCACCGTCCGCTACCGGGGCCAGCCCCTGGAGCGGCTGCTGCCCCTGCTGCTCGACGGCTGGGAGCGGCAGGAGGCCGGTGATCGCGCCAACGACACCCTCACCGGCCTCGGCACCTGCCCCGGCTGCGGAAAGGACCTCGGACAGGAGGCCCTCGACGCCGCCGCCGGCATCCTGGACCGGCTCACCGCCGGAGCCGGCCCGGGCGCCCACCACCTGGTGTGCAGCGTCACCGGGGCCACCGGCCCCCTGGTCGCCGTCCTGCGCGTCGGGCGCACACCGCGCGGCGGGACGGAGCCGACCGCCGCCGAGGAATCGGCCTTCCGCACGGTGCTCGCCGCGGGACTGGCCACCGGACGCCCCGGGGGAGTGGTGATGCGCACCACCCGCGACGGCAACGAGGAGGTGCGCGGCTGGAGCCTGAGCGGCGGCCGCCTCCGCCCGCTCACCGAGGCGGAGGTCTTCTCCGCCTACTGCACCGACAGCCGTACGGGAGACCCGGTCCCGCCGGAGCCCGGCCTCGCCTACCGGGCTGGCTTCCCGCTGCCGGAGCGCACGGCGGAGGAGCGACGGCACGGGCGGCGGAAGGAGGACCGCTGATCCCCGCCCCCGGGAGCCCGGCCGTCCCGGGGGCGGGGCGGCCGGGCCCCACACACCGGAGGGCGGCGCTCACTCCCCGGAGAGCACCGACTGCGCGGCCGCCCGCGCCTGCTCACCGCCGTCCGAGGCACGCGCGGCGGACGCCGCGCGCTCGCACTGGGCCATGGTGCGCCTGGACAGCTCCGCGCGTACGTAGGGGATGGCCTTGGCCCCCATGGACAGGCTCGTGACGCCCAGCCCGACCAGCACACACGCCAGCAGCGGATCGGAGGCGGCCTCACCGCAGACACCGCAGCTCTTGCCCTCCGCCCCGGCCGCCTCCGCGGCCATGGCCACCAGGTCCAGCAGCGCCGGCTGCCACGGATCCTGGTAGCGGGCCAGCGCTCCCACCTGCCGGTCGGCGGCGAAGGTGTACTGCGCCAGGTCGTTTGTCCCCAGCGACAGGAACTCCACCTCCTGCAGCACCGAACGGGCCCTCAGCGCCGCCGAGGGGACCTCCACCATCACGCCGAACTTCGCCCGCAGCCCCGCGTCCCGGCAGGCGTCGGCGAACGCCCTGGCGTCGGCCCGGTCGGCGACCATCGGCGCCATGACCTCCAGATAGACCGGCAGCCCCTCGGCGGCCCTGGCGAGCGCCCGCAACTGGGTGCGCAGCACCTCGGGATGGCCGAGCAGCGTACGCAGCCCGCGCACGCCCAGCGCGGGGTTGGGCTCCTCTGCCGGGGTGAGGAAATCCAGCGGCTTGTCCGCGCCCGCGTCCAGCACCCGCACCACGACGCGCCCCTCCGGGAACGCCTCCAGCACCTGCCGGTACGCCTCCACCTGCTTCTTCTCCGACGGAGCCTTCCCACCGGAATCCAGGAAGAGGAACTCGGTACGGAACAGGCCGACGCCCTCGGCGCCCGCCTCCACCGCGTCCGCCACATCCGCCGGACCGCCGATGTTCGCCAGCAGCGGCACCTTGTGCCCGTCGGAGGTCGCACCCGGCCCGGTGGCGGACGCGAGCGCCGCCCTCCGCTCCTCGGCGATCCTGAGCATCTCCTCCCGCTGCTCCGGGCCCGGATCCACGGTGACCACGCCCGTACTGCCGTCCACCGCGACGACCGTCCCCTCGGCCAGCTCGACGGCGCCCCGCAGCGCCACCACCGCGGGCACTCCCAGTGCCCGGGCCAGGATGGCGCTGTGACTGGTGGGGCCGCCCTCCTCGGTCACGAAACCGAGGACGAGCGAAGGATCCAGCAGCGCGGTGTCCGCGGGAGCCAGGTCACGCGCCACCAGCACATAGGGCCTGTCACTGTTCGGTACTCCCGGCATCGGGACCCCGAGCAGCCGGGCGACGATGCGGTTCCGCACGTCGTCCAGGTCCGCGACCCGTCCGGCGAGGTAGTCGCCGGCGCCCGCGAGCAGCGCCCGGTAGGCGGCCAGGGCGTCGTACACCGCACGCTCGGCTGTGCTGCCCACGGCGACGCGCCGCTCGACGTCGGCGATCAGCTCCGGATCCCGGGCCATCATGGCCTGTGCCTCCAGCACGGCCTGCGCCTCACCGCCCGCGAGGTTTCCGCGTGCGACCAGGTCGGCGGCCACGGCCTCCACCGCCTGACGCGCTCTCCTCAGCTCGGTCGGCACCGCGTCCCCGGTGATCCGCCGGGTCGGCGGCTCCAGCTCGGCGGTGCCCATGTGCCGCACCTCGCCGATCGCCACCCCGTGGCTGGCCCCGATCCCTCGAAGCGTTGTCTCCATATCACCCTCACCCGTCTCCGGATCTCCGGCCGGTTCCGTCTCGTAGGCGGGACGCGTCCGCCTCCTGCCCGCCGACCGCGAAGACCTCGCGGCCGGCGAGGGGGCGATGGGTCACCGCCAGGTGAACAGCGTGCCGCCGGAGGGCACGTCGACGCCCTCGGCCACGTCGGCCAGCGCGTCGGGCGTGGCCTCCAGGGCGACGACCGGGCACACCGGAGACTTCCCCGCGGCCTCCACCTCGACCGGGTTCCAGCGGACGACCGGGTCACCGCGCCGCACGGTGTCGCCCTTGGCGGCCAGCAACTCGAAGCCCTGGCCGTTCAGCTGCACGGTGTCGATGCCCAGATGCGTCAGCACCCCGTGCCCCTCGCCGTCCACGACGACGAAGGCGTGTGCGTGCAGCGAGACGACGATGCCGTCGACCGGGGCCACGGCGATGGACGGTTCACGGACCGGGTCGACGGCGGTCCCGGGCCCCACCATCACTCCGGAGAACACCGGATCCGGCACGGCCGCGAGGCCGATGGCACGTCCGGCCAGCGGGGACGTCACGGTGGTCATGGAAAGCCTCCCAGGCGCGGAGACCGAGCGGTCACCGTCGTCGTGTGTCCTGAGTTGTCCTGAATCGGCGCACTGATCAGAAGCGTATGACATGGGAACCTCCGGTTCCGGGGAGCGCGCGCGTGGCGGCCTGTCCGGGCCCGCCGGACCGATTTGCCTCCGCATCCACCCGCCTGTACTCTCGTACCTCCGTCCGGCGCCAGTGGTGCCAGTGACGTCCGACCTCATCTCCCTCCGAGAAACCGGCTCGGTTCTGTGTGTTCACAGAGAAGGCCCGGATTTCGGAATTCAGAGGAGAGGCTGATAGTGTCGGAGACACCGAAGGGAAGCGCCCGGAGGGGCCCCGGAAGGGGTTCCGAAGGAAGCGTCCGTTCCTTGAGAACTCAACAGCGTGCCAAAAGTCAACGCCAGATATGTTGATGCCCCGTCGCTCCTCCGGTTCCGGAGGAGTCGGCGAGGTTCCTTTGAAACACACAGCGAGGACGCTGTGCACCGCGGAAATCATTCCTTTCCGCCGGTGCCGCTCTGCGCGATGTGCCCCGGGCATACCGGGACAGCATTCACGGAGAGTTTGATCCTGGCTCAGGACGAACGCTGGCGGCGTGCTTAACACATGCAAGTCGAACGCTGCCCCTTCTTCGGGAGGGGCGGAGTGGCGAACGGGT
>NZ_JBKJFM010000137.1:0-16997 GCF_046614825.1 Streptomyces nanhaiensis | reverse complement strand
CGGCGGGAGGCGTCCAGGGGGTTGCGGCCGAACGCCCGGCGGGCGGCGGCGTCCGGAACGAGCAGCGCGACCTCCGCCCCCTCGGCCCGCAGCAGGGCGGCGAGCCGCTCGGCCCTCGGGCCCGGCCCGAACGCCCTGGGCAGCGGGGCGAGCACCACCACCCGCCGGTGGCCGAGCGCCAGGTCGGCGTTGGTCGTCGACCGCACGCCGCCGTCGATCCACCACCGCCCGCGCAGGGCGACCGGCGGCCACAGCCCCGGCATCGCGCAGCTCGCGGCGACCGCCCGGAGCAGGTCGGCGCCGCTGCCGGAGTGGAAGGCCTCCAGCGCCCCGGTGTGCGCGTCCACGGCGGTCACGCGCAGCGCCTCCGGCCACTCCCGCACCGGCAGCAGGGCGGCCATCGCCTCCAGCACACCCTCGCCGGAAGCCGTGCGCGCCCCCAGCGCCATCCGCCCCAGCCGCCGCGCCACCGCCTCCGGGGTGCGCCGGCCGAGCTGTGCCCGCACGAACCCCAGTGCCGCGCCGGGGGTGATCCGCGCCTCCGGGCCCGCCGCCTCCGCCCCGAGGCCGGACGCCTCCGACTGCGTCCGGTGGAGCTCCTCCGGATGCTCCCCGGCCGCCAGCCGGGCGCCGACCACGGCCCCCGCCGAGGTGCCGATCACCGTGTCGGCGCGGGCGAGGTCCACACCGGCGGCGGCCAGCCCGGCCAGCACCCCCACCTGCCACGCCCCGCCCGCGTGTCCGCCGCTGCCCAGTACGAGCGCTCTCTCCGCCACGGTGCAGGCCTCCGCCCTCTCCCTCGTCCTCGCCCTCTCCCTCGCGCCGCCCTCCTCCGCCGGCCGTTCCCGCCTACCCACCGCCGCCCGCCGGAAGCCGCCGCCCACCCAGCGCCTCCCCCGCCGCTCCCCGCCCCCGCACCGTCCGTCGCACCGGTGGCATACGCTCGCACGGCCGATCGATCCCACGAGGCTGGAGACTCCATGGCCGCGACGCCCACCAAGCCGACCAACTGGGCCGGGAACGTCGAGTTCGCCGCCCGGACCCTGCACCGCCCGGCCACGACGGACCGGCTGCGCGAGATCGTCGCGTCCTCCCACCGCGTACGGGTGCTGGGCTCGGGCCACTCCTTCAACCGGATCGCCGACACCACCGGCGATCTGATCACCCTCGACGACCTGCCCCGCACGATCGAGGCGGACCGGGCCTCCGGCACCGTCCGGGTCGCCGGCGCGGTCCGGTTCGGCGAGCTGTGCCCGGTGCTGCGGCGGCACGGGCTCGCCCTGCCGAACCTGCCGTCCACCCCGCACTTCACCCTCGCCGGGGCGTACGCCACCGGCACCCACGGCTCGGGCCACACCGGCGGCACGCTGGCCGCCGCCGTACGGTCGGTGGAGCTGGTCACGGCGGACGGCTCGCAGGTCACCGTCTCGCGCGGCGACGCCGGCTTCGAGGGGGCCGTGGTCTCGCTCGGCGCCCTGGGAGCGGTCACCGCCCTGACCCTCGACGCGTGCCCGGCGTTCGAGGTGGAGCAGTACGTGTACGAGGGTCTGCCCTGGGCGGTGCTGACGGAGCGCCCGGAAGAGGTGTTCGGCGCCGCGTACAGCGTCAGCGTCTTCACCGACTGGGCCGGCCCGGCGCGGGTGTGGGCCAAGTGCCGCACCGGTGACCCGCTGCCCGGCCTCGCCCGGACCGGAGCCCGGCCCGCCGACGGCCCCCGTCACCCGATCGAGGGGATGCCCACGGAGAACGCCACCGAGCAGCAGGGCGTGCCCGGGCCGTGGGACGAGCGGCTGCCGCACTTCCGCTCCGGCTTCGTGCCCAGCGCCGGGGACGAGCTCCAGTCGGAGTACTTCGTGCCGGCCGGCCGCGCGGGCGAGGCCTTCGCGGCGCTGCGGGAGCTCGGGCCGCTGCTCGCCCCCGTACTTCAGGTCTCCGAGATACGCACCGTGGCCGCCGATCCGCACTGGCTCAGCCCCGCCCACGGCCGCGACAGCGTCGCCCTCCACTTCACCTGGACGTCCGACGCCGCCGCCGTCGCCCCCGTGCTGCTCCGCGTCGAGGAGGCGCTCGCACCCTTCGACGCGCGCCCCCACTGGGGGAAGCTGTCGTCCACGGAGGCGGAGGCGCTGAGCGCCTCGTACGCGCGCTGGGAGGACTTCCGGGCGCTGCTGGATCGCTTCGATCCGGCGGGCGCGTTCCGCAACGCGCTGATCGACCGTTACTTCCCCCGCGACCGGTAACCGGCGGCCGGTGGCGGGCAGCCGACGGCCGGTCAGCGGACGGCCGCCCCTCGGCCGAAGACCGCGACGGCCGTCGGCCGGAGGGGGGAACGGCGGCGGGCGGTGCGGGGGCGGCGCGAGGCCGGTGTCCCGCATTCCCGGGATCGGACGGGTTTGCCCCCGGCGTGCGAGCGGATCACTTCCCCCAAAACGGGCCAGTTGCGCCGGGAACATTCCCTCAGCGCCGCCCAGTCGCTACCTTCCCTTCAATCGCGTCCGTAACCCGGACACGCAATCCCCCACGTCGAACAGCCCGTCCCAGCTGTCCGCACCGGAAGGATCCTCCCGTGCACGCACCTCTCCGCAGAGGCAGGAAGCGCAGAATCATCGCGGCCACCGCCGCCGCGTCCCTCGCCACCCCCCTGCTGCTCGCCGCCTCCGCCACCTCCGCCGTGGCCAAGCCCGATCCCGGCAAGCAGGGTGAGAAGCTGGCGAAGCAGCTGGTCGAGAAGGCCAGCGCCGACGGCGCCATGAGGCACCTGCGGGCGTTCCAGGCGATCGCCGATGCCAAGGACGACAACCGCGCCGCCGGCTCCGCCGGCTACGACTGGTCGGCGAAGTACGCCGGCACCCTGCTCAAGCTCGCCGGCTACGAGGTCACCTACCAGAACTTCGACTTCGTCTACCGCGAGACGCTCGCGGAGAAGCTGTCGGTCCTGAGCCCCACTCAGCGCGACGTCCCCATCAAGCTGATGACGTACACCGCGAGCACCCCCGAGGGCGGCATCGAGGCCGCTCTCGCGACCGTGCCCGTGGACGCCGACGGCACCACCGGCTGCACCGCCGACGACTTCGCCTCCGGCGACTTCACCGGCAAGATCGCCCTGATCCAGCGCGGCGGCTGCACCTTCGCCGACAAGCAGGCGAACGCCGCCGACGCCGGCGCGGTCGGCGCGATCATCTACAACAACACCGAGGGGGACCTCAACGGCACCCTCGGCGACGCCTCCGCCGGCCGCATCCCCACCGGCGGCATCACCCAGGAGGCCGGCGAGGCGCTGGCGGCCGAGGCCGCCCAGGGCACCGTCACCGTCGGCATGGAGATCCGCGAGTTCCACGAGACCCGCTCCACGCCCAACGTCATCGCCGAGACCCGCGGCGGCGACGAGGACAACGTGGTGATGTTCGGCGCCCACCTGGACTCCGTCGCCGACGGACCGGGCATCAACGACAACGCCTCCGGCTCCGCCGGCATCCTGGAGGCCGCCCTCAAGCTCGCCAAGGCCGACCGCAAGGGCAAGCACGCCAACAAGGTGCGCTTCGCGCTGTGGTCCGCCGAGGAGGTGGGCCTGCAGGGCTCCGAGCACTACGTGACCAGCCTGCCCGAGGCCGAGCGCGAGAAGATCGCCCTCTACCTCAACTTCGACATGATCGCCTCGCCGAACTACGGCCTGTTCGTCTACGACGGCGACGACTCCGACGGCGTCGGCGCCGGCCCGGGCCCCGAGGGCTCGGCGCAGATCGAGCACGCGATCAACACCTTCATGCGCTCGCAGGGCCAGGAGCCGCGCGGCACCGACTTCACCGGCCGCTCCGACTACGGTCCGTTCATCGAGGCCGGCATCCCCTCCGGCGGCACCTTCACCGGTGCCGAGGGCCTCAAGAGCGAGGAGGAGGCCGCTCTGTGGGGCGGCAAGGCCGGTATCGCGTACGACGAGTGCTACCACCAGGCGTGCGACGACATGGGCAACGTCAGCGAGAAGGCGCTCGGCATCAACGTCGACGTGATCGCGAACGCCGTGGGCAACTACGCCTGGGACACCTCCTCCCTGACGGAGGACGTGCCCTTCGAGCCCACCAAGGGCACCGCGGGCAGCGGTGGCGGTCTGCACGACCACGACCACGAGCTGACCTCCTGACGGACACCCGCCGGGAACCCTCCGGACGTCACGCCGACGTCCTGCCGTAACGGCACCCCACCGCGGGCGCCGGGGCATGTGCCCCGGCGCCCGCGGCGCTTTTCCCGCCGCGTGCCCCGGCGGCGCGCGGACCGGCGCCCGGCGGCGCGTGAAACCGGAACACGCCCCGACCCTCCGACGGAAGGCTGCGCCCCGCGCCGCCGGGCCGGTAGGCTTTCCGTGTGATCTTCAAGCGAATCGGAAACGGGCGGCCGTACCCCGACCACGGCCGGGAGAGCACCCGCCAGTGGGCGGATGTCGCCCCACGCCCGGTGCGTCTTGACCAGCTCGTCACCACCAAGGGCCAGCTCGACCTGGAGACCCTGCTCGCCGAGGACTCCACCTTCTACGGCGATCTGTTCGCGCACGTCGTGAAGTGGAACGGGGACCTCTATCTGGAGGACGGCCTCCACCGCGCCGTACGCGCGGCCCTCCAGCAGCGGCAGGTGCTGCACGCCCGGGTGCTCGAGCTCGACTGACGCCCCGGGCCACGCCGTACGGGGCGCGTTGGCCCTTTCGGGGCCGACTGCGGTGGGCGCATTGATCGTTTAGTAGGCATTACGCCGTCCCCGCACTACGCTGCGCCCATGAGCATGCTCACTCCCCCCGGCATGGGCGGCAAGTACCGCATCACGGGTGACAGCTACCCGCGGATGCGGCGCCCGCGCAGGCGCCGCAGGATCATCGCCGCCTCGGTCGCGGCGACCGCCGCCCTCGGTGTGCTCTCCTGGGGGACGGTGCAGCTCCTCGACGCCTTCACGGGCGGCGGCACGAAGGTGCGGGCGGCGGCCGGCGGCTGCGAGCCCTCCGGCGAGGGGGCGGGCGGGAGCGGGAAGGACGGCGGGACCGGCGTGGCGGCGCGCTCCGCCGACGGCACCGGCGCCGCACCGAGCGCCCTGCCGAAGCCGTCCGCCGTCACCGTCAACGTCTACAACGCCACCACCCGCAGCGGCCTGGCCAGGAAGACGGCGGACGCACTGGAGAAGCGCGGCTTCACCATCGGCGAGGTGGCCAACGCCCCGGCCTCCCTCGACAAGAAGGTGAAGGAGACCGGGCTCCTGATGGGCCCGCCCGCCGCGTACGGGAACGGCGCGTTCGACGTCCTGCTCGCCCAGTTGCCCGGGGCGGAGGTCAGGGCGGTCGAGCGCGGGGCCGCCGAGGACGCCGGGAAGAGCCGGGACTCCGGGAGCGGGAAGAAGGACCCGGGCAAGGGCGCCGGGAAGACCGAGATCGACCTGGTGATCGGCAAGGCGTTCAAGGCCCTGGCGGAGGAGAGGGAGGTGCGCAAGGCCATGGCGGCCCTCGCCTCCCCCTCCCCCTCGCCCTCTCCCTCGGGCTGCCGGTAGGCGCCCCGGCGGCCGGGCGCGGCGGACGGGTCAGCCCGCCGTCCCGTACATGCGGTCGCCCGCGTCGCCCAGGCCCGGGACGATGTAGCCGTCCTCGTTGAGCCGCTCGTCGACCGAGGCGGTCACCACCGTCACCGGCGTGCCCGCCAGCTCGCGCTCCATCAGCTCCACACCCTCGGGCGCGGCCAGCAGGCAGAGCGCCGTGACGTCGTCGGCGCCGCGCCGGATCAGCTCCCGGATCGCCGCGACCAGCGTGCCGCCGGTGGCCAGCATCGGGTCCAGGACGTACACCTGGCGACCGGAGAGGTCGTCGGGCATCCGGGTGGCGTACGTGGACGCCTGGAGGGTGCGCTCGTCGCGGATCATGCCCAGGAAGCCCACCTCGGCGGTCGGCAGCAGCCGCACCATCCCGTCGAGCATTCCCAGCCCGGCCCGCAGGATCGGCACCACCAGGGGGCGCGGGTGGGACAGCCGCACGCCCGTGGTGGCCGTCACCGGGGTCCTGATGTCGACCGGCTCGATGCGCACGTCCCGGGTGGCCTCGTAGGCGAGCAGGGTCACCAGCTCGTCGGCGAGGCGCCGGAAGGTCGGGGAGTCGGTGCGCTCGTCGCGCAGCGTGGTGAGTTTGTGCGCCACCAGCGGGTGGTCGACGACGTGAATCCGCATGCCATCGACAGTAGCCGAGGCCCTTTTCCCGCTCGCACTGGCGTACAGGCGCCTTTTCGGGGGACAGTGAACAGGTACGACCGGAGGTGGGCCGTATGACCGGACCGAGGCAGCAGCACGACGACACGCCCGACGACCGTCGGGCGCTCATACGCGAGGACCAGCGGAGCCAGAAGGAGCGGGGCCAGGACCAGCGGGACCGCCGGGGGTCCGGGGAGCGCCCCGCGGGCACCCGGGCCACCGGGAGCCCCGCGGCTCCGGTGGCCGCGGACAGCGACGCGGAGCGGCGCCGCCGCCGGGCGGTCTTCCTGCGCGAACTGAACGAGGCCAAGGCCCTGCGCGAACGGGTTCAGCCGCGCCGCGCCCGCACCGCGCGCATGCGCCAGGCGATGCGAATGAGGACATTCCGCTGGTAGTCCGGCGCAACACCCACGCGACGCACGGTCGAAGACCTCTCGCGGAGCGCCGGTTTCTGCCACGATTCCGATTGGGCGGGGCGCGGTCCCGTCAGCACTCGGGCACCTGAAACCAGTGGGAGAGTCACGGTGTACTTCGCCGCACTGCTCGCGCGCACCGAAGACGGGTGGGAAGCGAGCGACACGGAACTCGACGAGGTCGAGACCCTGGCCGATCTCGCCGACCTGGCCCGGGAGGCCGCCGAGGACGACGAGCCGGTCCTGGTCTGCATCGAACAGGAGGGCGCCTGGTTCGGCGTCGTCCGGGTGGAGGGCGAGGACGATCCCCGCATCTTCGTCTCGGACGCGGCCGCGGCCGCGCGCAGCTCCTACGGGGAGATCCTGCTCACCGACGAACTCCTCGGCCGCGAGCCGGGCGGCGAGGAGGACCTCGACCTCCTCGTGGACCTCGACGGCACGGAGGACGGCGAGCCGCCGAGCGGCAGGGAGGACGACGAGGACGGGGACGCGGGGGACGACGAGGACACGGCGGCGCGGGCCGGCGCCCCGGCGGGACCGGTCGGCGACGTCGAGCTGCTGGCCGACTTCGGCGTGGACGGCACGGCGCTGCTCTCGCTGACCTCCGAGGACGCGCTGACCGAGATCGCCGACGCGCTCGGCTGCACGGACATGCTGGAGGCCGTCAGGTAGCCGGGGCCCGCACCCGGGCCCTCCGCCTCCGTACGTCTCGTACGCCCCGCACGCCCCCTGGGCCCCGCGCGTCCCGCGGGGCCCGGTCGACGTGCCCGCCCGCCGTACGCGGGGCCGGGGCGGGCGGGGACACTGGGCGCATGAGCGTTCCGCCGGACCCGCGGGCCCCCTCCCCGGACTCCCCCGACTCCCCCGACTCCCAGAGCCCCCGGACCACCCGGACCGCCCGGGACCTCCCCGGCGAGGCGGCCGACCCGCTGCGCGACCCGTGGCGGACGGCCATGCGCCGCGCCCTGGCCGAGGCCGTACGGGCCCCCGGGACCGGTGACGTGCCCGTCGGCGCGGTCGTCCTGGGCCCGGACGGCGCGGTCCTGGGGCTGGGCCGCAACGAGCGCGAGGCGACCGGCGACCCCACCGCGCACGCGGAGGTCGTGGCGATCCGCGAGGCCGCCCGGGCGGTCGGCGAGTGGCGGCTGTCGGGCTGCACCCTGGTGGTGACGCTGGAGCCGTGCACGATGTGCGCGGGCGCGATCGTGCTGTCCCGGCTGGAGAGGGTCGTCTACGGAGCGGTGGACGAGAAGGCGGGCGCGGCGGGTTCCCTGTGGGACGTCGTGCGCGACCGCAGGCTCAACCACCGGCCCGAGGTGGTCTCCGGGGTGCTGGCGCGGGAGTGCGGGGCACTGCTCACCGACTTCTTCCGCGCCCCTTCCCGTACGCCGTCCCGTACGCCGTCCCGTACGCCGCGGGGGGCCGCGGAGGGCCGGAACGGCACTTCCCCCGGAACCGATTTCGGCCCACGCCCGACCATGGGCTAGGCTTCCTCCCGGTAGCGTGTCCGAGCGGCCGAAGGAGCTCGCCTCGAAAGCGAGTGTGGGGGCAACTCCACCGTGGGTTCAAATCCCACCGCTACCGCGGCAGTCGAAGGGCCCCCTCCCCGAGGGGGCCCTTCGCCGTGTTCCGGCCCCGCACGCCCGCCCCCTCCCCACTCCCTCTCCGCCGTACGGCGGGGCGGCCCGCGCAACCCCTGGGAGCGCCGGTCGCGGCCGGTTAGACTCTCGCAACCGCTTGGGCGGTCCTGTGTTCGGGGGCACCCGGGATGTTCGGGGATGTTCGGGGAGAGGCAAGCGCCGTGGACGTGAAGAAGGTCGTGCTCTACATACTCCTCGTCTTCATCCTGTACTCGATCATCACCTCCCCCGGCCGCTCCGCCGAACTCGTCGGCATCGGCTTCGAGGGCATCTCCAGCGCCGCGAAGGGCGTCGGGACCTTCATGACCGAACTGGTGAACTGAACGGGCCGCCCGTACGAGTTCACCCGTACGAGCCCCGCCCCCGTAATCCCGGAGGCGCCCCCCGGACGGCCGTCCGCCGTGCGCGCACCGCAACAACACGAAGTTATGCGGTGCTTGCCCATGATGCATATACCTTGTGATGCTATGACCGCTTTTGCCGGATGAGACAACCGTGAAGGGGTTGGACGAACGGTGGCGGCCACGCAGACCCTTCCCCGGATCCCGACGGGGGCAGCCCCCAGCCGTCGGAGCGCGGAGACCCGCGCCCTGACCCAGGTGCTCTTCGAGCGGCTCTCCGGCCTGGAGCCCGGCTCCTCCGAGCACGACCGGGTGCGCGGGGCCCTCATCGAGGCCAACCTCCCCCTCGTCCGCTACGTCGCCGCCCGCTTCCGCAGCCGCAACGAGCCGATGGAGGACATCGTCCAGGTCGGCACCATCGGCCTGATCAACGCCATCGACCGCTTCGACCCCGGGCGGGGGGTGCAGTTCCCCACCTTCGCCATGCCGACGATCGTCGGCGAGATCCGGCGCTACTTCCGCGACAACGTCCGCACCGTGCACGTGCCGCGCCGGCTGCACGAGATGTGGGTGCAGGTCAGCAGCGCGACGGAGGACCTGACCGTGCTGCACGGCCGCTCCCCCACCACCGCCGAGATCGCCGAGCGGCTGCGGATCGCCGAGGAGGACGTGCTGGCCTGCCTGGAGGCCGGGCGCGCCTACCGCGCCACCTCCCTGGAGGCCGCCCAGGAGCGCGACGACGGCATGCCCGGGCTGATCGACCGGCTCGGCTACGAGGACCCGGCCCTGGACGGCGTGGAGCACCGCGATCTGGTGCGGCACCTGCTCGTCCAGCTCCCCGAGCGGGAGCAGCGGATCCTGCTGCTGCGGTACTACCGGAACCTGACGCAGTCGCAGATCAGCGCGGAGCTGGGCGTGTCGCAGATGCACGTGTCCCGGCTGCTGTCGCGGAGCTTCGCCCGGCTCCGTGCCGCAAACTCCATCGACGCGTAACCCCCGCGGGTGACACCCGTACGGGCGCATCACCATCCCGAGCTGTGCAGTTTTATCGACAAGGGGCTACGTCGTGTTGCTGACTTGTGACATTCTGCGAGAAGTGCGTTTGCCGCGACGGCACCGCCGGTATTGACCGGGAGGTGCCTCCCTCACACCCGAGGGTGCCGCCGCGATCCGTCCGCGACCTCAAGGGGGTGGCATGTCCGTAGAACTGGGCAGCTCGAAGGTGCTCGCCGAGCCCGACACCAAGGCCGACGACGCACCGTACGTTCCCTCAGACTGCGACGCCATCGACACCCGGACCCTCTCCCGCTCCCTGTTCCAGCGGCTCGCCGCGCTCGACGCCGACAGCCCGGAACGCGTCTACGTCCGAGACACCCTCATCGAGTTGAACCTCCCGCTCGTGCGGTACGCGGCGGCCCGCTTCCGCAGCCGCAACGAGCCGATGGAGGACATCGTCCAGGTCGGCACCATCGGCCTGATCAAGGCCATCGACCGCTTCGACTGCGAACGGGGCGTGGAGTTCCCGACGTTCGCGATGCCGACGGTGGTCGGCGAGATCAAGCGCTTCTTCCGGGACACCTCCTGGTCGGTGCGCGTCCCCCGGCGCCTGCAGGAGCTGCGCCTGGCACTCACCAAGGCCGGCGACGAACTGTCGCAGAAGCTCGACCGCTCCCCGACGGTGGCCGAACTGGCCGCCGCCCTCGGGGTGTCCGAGGAGGACGTGGTGGACGGGCTGGCCGTGGGCAACGCCTACACGGCCAGCTCCCTGGACTCCCCCGCCCCGGAGGAGGAGGGCGGCGAGGGCTCCCTCGCGGACCGGCTGGGGTACGAGGACAGCGCGCTGGAGGGTGTGGAGTACCGCGAGTCGCTCAAGCCGCTGCTCGCCAAGCTCCCGCCGCGCGAGCGGCAGATCATCATGCTGCGCTTCTTCGGGAACATGACGCAGTCGCAGATCGGTGAGCGGGTCGGCATCTCGCAGATGCACGTCTCGCGTCTGCTGACCCGTACGCTCGCGCAGCTCAGAGAGGGCCTGATCTCGGAGGAGTGACGGTCCGCCCCCGCGGGGGCGGACCGGCGCGAAGAAGCCGCGAGAAGGCGCGACACGAAGACGCGGGCAGCCGCCGGGGCGGTACGACACCGTCCCGGCGGCTGCCCGCGTTCACTTCCGTCTCCAGCGGCGCGGGGCGGGGCCGCCCCGCCCGGAAGCGCTCAGGAGAGGGCGAACCAGACGACCGCCGCGATCACCACGAGGACCGCGACGACGCCCACGATCAGACCGACCCTGGGGCCGGAGGACGGAGTCGCCGCGGGCGGGCGCGGCCCGTCCTCGTCGACGAAGGCGCGGAACATCTGGGTGCTGCCGGCCGGGTCGTGGCCGCCTGCCGGACCCTGGGGTGCATGAGGGTTGTGAGCCATGCCTCCGGACCCTAGCGAACGGGCCCGGCGCCGGTCACCCCCGGCCGCACACCCGTTCCGCCCGTACGGCGGCCGCCGCGGCGCTTGGTGTACCGCACACCTGTTCTTGGGGAACTGTTTGCCCCCTCACACCCGATTTTATTTGCTTGGGGCAACCAACGAACATATGCTTGCACTAAGCAACGATTGCTGCGGCGGTGAGGAGGACCCGGTGACAGCACACACCCGCTACGAGGACCTGGCCCGGGAACTGGGCTCCGTCGGCGCCGTCCGGCGCGAGCTGGCCCGCAATCTGCCGCACGACTGCCCGCCCGCGCCCGCGGTCGTGCTGACGCTGCTGGGGCGGCACGGTGAGCTGCGGATGACACGGCTCGCCGATCTGATGGCCATCGACATGTCCGTCACCAGCCGCCATGTCGCGTACGCGGTGGAGCGCGGCTGGGTCGACCGCCGGCCCGACCCCCTCGACGGCCGGGTCCGGCTGCTGCGGCTGACCGGGAGCGGCGAGCGGATGCTGGCCGAGATGCACCGCCGCACCAGCGACACGCTCGCGCACCTCCTCGGCGACTGGCCGGAGGAGGACGTGACCCGCCTCACCGATCTGCTGGCGAGACTGCGCGCGAGCTTCGGCGACTGCGGCTGCGGCTGCCGCACCGCCCCCCGCGGCACCCGTCCCCTCCCGCCGCAGCACCCTCCCGCCGCGCACGACTGATCACCCGCACACCCCACGTACCGCAGGCACCCGCACGTACCTCACGCACCACCGGGCCAGTACTGCCGCCCCGCCGAGCCGCCGTACCGCCGAGGCCCGCCCCGCCCCGCCGTGCCCGGGTGCACGGCCGTCCGGACCACCCGGAACCGTCCGGGCCCGCGCCCGGCCGCCCGGACCGCAGAACCACGGCGTGCCGTGACACGCCGCCCGACGCCGGAAGAGACACGGAAAGCAAGGAGCGCATGGCAACGTCCACACCCTCGGAGGCGCCGAAGGGCGACACCGCCCGTACCGCCCCGGGCGCCGAACAGGTGCCCATGACGCACCGCCAGATCATGGAGGCGCTGTCCGGGCTGCTGCTCGGCATGTTCGTCTCCGTCCTGTCCTCCACAGTCGTCTCCAACGCCCTCCCCCGGATCATCTCGGACCTGGGCGGTGGCCAGAGCGCGTACACCTGGGTGGTCACGGCGGCGCTGCTGACCATGACCGCCTCCACCCCGCTGTGGGGCAAGCTCGCCGACCTCTACAGCAAGAAGATGCTGGTCCAGTCGGCCCTGGTGCTCTTCGTCCTGGCCTCCGCCGGGGCCGGTCTGGCCCAGGACACCGGCACCCTGATCGCCTTCCGGGCGGTACAGGGCCTGGGCGCGGGAGGTCTGGCCGCGCTCTCCCAGATCATCATCGCCGCGATGATCCCCCCGCGTGAGCGCGGCCGCTACAGCGGCTACCTGGGCGCCACCTTCGCCGTCGCCACCGTCGGCGGTCCGCTGCTCGGCGGTGTGATCACCGACGCATCCTGGCTCGGCTGGCGCTGGTGCTTCTACGTCGGCGTGCCCTTCGCCGTCCTCGCCCTGATCGTGCTCCAGAAGACGCTGCACCTGCCCGTGGTGAAGCGCGAGAACGTGAAGGTGGACTGGCTGGGCGCCTCCCTGATCACCGCCGCCGTCTCCCTGCTGCTGATCTGGGTGACCCTGGCCGGGGACCGGTACGACTGGCTGTCCTGGCAGACGTACACGATGGTCGGCGCCGCGCTCCTGCTGACCCTGGCCTTCGTCCTCACCGAGTCGCGCGCCGCCGAACCGATCATCCCGCTGGGCCTGTTCCGCAACCGCACGATCACGCTCACCGCGCTGGCCTCGCTCTTCGTCGGCATCGCGATGTTCGGCGCGACCGTCTTCCTCAGCCAGTACTTCCAGCTCGCCCGCGGCGAGTCGCCGACGATGTCCGGCGTGCTGACGATCCCGATGATCGGCGGGCTGTTCCTCTCCTCCACCGTCTCCGGTCTGGTCATCACCCGCACCGGCCGCTGGAAGGCGTGGCTGGTGGTCGGTGGCGTCCTGCTGACGGCCGGGCTCGGCCTGCTGGGCACCATGCGGTACGACACCCCGTACTGGCGGATCGCGCTCTTCATGGCCCTGCTGGGCGCCGGCGTCGGCATGATGATGCAGAACCTTGTCCTGGCCACCCAGAACCAGGTCGCGCTCTCCGAGCTCGGCGCGGCCAGCTCCGTACTCGCCTTCTTCCGCTCCCTCGGCGGCGCGGTCGGCGTCTCGGTGCTGGGCGCGGTGCTCGCCCACCGCATCACCGACTACGTGACCGACGGCATGACGAGGCTGGGCATCCGGCCCGAGGGCGCCACCGGCGGCAACGGCAGCGCCATCCCGGACCTGAACGCCCTCCCGGGCCCGGTCCGCACGGTCGTCGAGAGCGCGTACGGCCACGGTGTTGCCGACATCTACCTCTACGCCGCGCCGATGGCGGTGGTCGCGCTGCTGCTGGTGCTGTTCGTCAAGGAGGTGCCGCTGCGCACCCGGCTCGACGAGCAGACCGACACCGGCAAGGAGGAGCGGCAGCCGGAGAAGGCCACCACCGCCACTGGCCGGACCGCCTGACCCCTGCCGCCCCACACCCGCAGGGTCGGGACCGCGCACGCGGTCCCGACCCTGCTCGTTGTGCTCACCCTGCCGGGGCATCGGCCGGACGGGCCCCGATGTTTCCCGTGAAACATCGCAGTACGACAAATCCCCGCTCCGGGCGAGCGACTGCCTCCGGGCGGCCTACCGCCGCTACAGCAGTACACATGCGAGAGGCCCCGCCGTGTCCGGCGGGGCCTCTCAGTGCTGCGCGCTCGGCAGGATTCGAACCTGCAACCTTCTGATCCGTAGTCAGATGCTCTATCCGTTAAGCTACGAGCGCTTGGCTTCCCGGCTTTTCCTTGCCGGTCGGCGTTGCGGGAACAACATTACATGACCTCCGCCCAGAGGTGAAATCCATTCGGTCAACACGGCCTGACCTGCGGTGATGCCCGACAGAAGGCGCTCGAAGACCCTGTCGCCGACCCCGGCGAACCCTGGCGCCCCTCTGCGGGCCTCCGGAGCGTGCGGGATCGCCGGGGCGCGCGAACCCCTGGAACGGAAGAAGCCCCGGCCGCACGGGCCGGGGCTTCGGTGATCACGATGATCGAAGCGGAGGCTGAGGGATTTGAACCCTCGATGGGCTTTAAGGCCCAAACCGCATTAGCAGTGCGGCGCCATAGACCAGACTAGGCGAAGCCTCCCCACGCGCCGCGTCACCGCGACGTGTGTGTGCTGATGATGGCACAGCCCGGGGGCTGTCTCCAATCGGAGCCTACGTTACCCGGCTGGCGGGTCCCCCGGCAAAGGGCTTTGCCCCTGGTGGCGGCACCGGTGGTGCGGCGGGCGGGTGGAGGTGCGCAACGGCGTGCGCGGTGGCGCGTTGGAAGGGGGAGGGAAGAACCCGCAGTCGCGCGGGTCCGCCCGCACCACACCTTCGCAGGAGCCGCCATGCCGCGCCGCCGTAACGCCGCGGTCCTCGCCGGGACCGCCGTACTCGCCACCGTGCTCACCCCCGCGTCCGCCCCCGCCGTCGCCGTGCCCACCGCCGCACCCGCCTCCGCGCGCCCCTGGCCGGCGCCCATGCCCGTGCCCGAGCCCGTGATGCCGGCCGCCCGGCAGGACCAGCTCACCATCACCGTCTCCACCTCCCCGGAGGGCGTCGCGGCACCGCACACGGCACCGCGGGGAGTACGCGGGGGCGGGGCGCCGACCCGGCGGACGCACACCCTCGACTGCCACCCCGCGGGCGGCACCCACCCCGACGCCCCCGCCGCCTGCGACGCCGTCGACCGGGCCTCCCAGGGACCGCGCGACCCCTGGCAGCCCGTCCCCGAGGACGCGATGTGCGCCCAGATCCACGGCGGCCCGGCCACCGCCCGTATCACCGGAGTGTGGCGCGGACAGCGGGTGGACGCCTCGTTCCGGCGTACGGACGGCTGCGAGATCGCCCGCTGGAACGCCCTCGTGCCCGCCCTCCCCGGCCCCGAGGAACTGGGGGAGTGACGGACCTCATACCCCGGCCCGGCCCCGGGCCGGGGTTCTCCCCACCCTCCCCACGCATCCGCCGTCGCTTCCGCCACCGCTGGCCGTAGACTTCCCCCCTAGTGGCATGCGCGGGGGAGCGGCGCACCGGTCCGGTTCCGGCCCGGTCCCGGCCCCGGTCCCGGTTCACCAGTCCCGGCCCGGTCCCGGCACCGCCACTGTGCACCAGCTGGTCAGCAGGGAGGATGCGTCGTCGTGAGCAGCAGGCCATCCCGAGGCGCTGCTCGCCTCGCAGCCATACTCGACGCACTGCCGGACGCGTTGCTCCTCGTGAACTGCAACGGCACGGTCGTCAACGCCAACAGCATCGCCCTGGAGGTCTTCGAGTCCCCGGGCACGGCCCTGGTCGGGCGCGGACTGCTCGACCTGCTCCCGGACTTCGACTCCAAGCTCATCCCCGGCTCGATGCGCCGCCCCGACGACGCCCCCCAGCCCCGCACCAAGCCGACGCGGATGGTGGCCCGGCGCACCGACGGGACCCAGTTCATGGTCGAGGTGACCAGCGCCAACCTGGAGGACGGGCGCACCCCCTACGAGTCGTCCTTCGAGGCCGCCTTCGCCGACCACGGCAACAGCTACACCGGCGACGAGCTGCTCATGCTCGTCGTCCGCGACCTCACCGGCACCGTCGACACCGAGGCCGAGCTGGCCCGGCAGCAGCGCCAGACCGAGATGATCCTGCGCGCCGCGGCCGAGGGCGTGGTGGGCGTGGACACCGAGGGCCGGGTCGTCCTGGTCAACCCGGCCGCCGCGCAGATCCTCGGCTACCGGGCCGGCGAGCTGGGCGGGCAGAAGCTCCACCCGCTCGTCCACCACTCGCGTCCCGACGGCAGCCAGCTCCCCTGGGAGGAGACGCCGCTCGCCGACAGCCTGCGCTCCGGGCGCAAGCACCGGGTGCGCGGACAGGTGCTGTGGACCAAGGACGGGCGCGCGGTGCCGGTCGACATGACGACCGCGCCGGTGCGCGACGGCGACCAGCTCGTCGGCGCGGTGCTCGCCTTCACCGACCGCACCGCCTACGACGCCCTCGTCGCACGCCACGAGCAGCTCCTGGCCGTACTGGAGAGCGGGCTGCGCGGACCGCTGGAGCAACTCCGCGGCGAGCTGGGCGGACTGGCGGCCGATCCGGCCGGCCAGCTGTGGCCGGAGGCGAACCAGACGCTGCACTACCTGGCCGCCGGTTACGCGCGCATGACCACGCTCGTGGACAACGTGCTGGGCTACCAGCGGCTGGACGCGGGTGCCGAGCGTCTCGCGCGCGAGACGGTGTCGCTGGACGAGGTGGTCTCGGCCGGCGTCGAGGGCGCGATCGAGCTGATCGGGCCCGGACGCGCGCAGTTCGCGGTGCACGCCCCGCCGGTCGAGGTGGAGGTGGACCCGGTACGGCTGGCGCAGGCACTGGCCCATCTGGTCGCGGACGTGGCCGGCGTGGACGCGACCGGCAACGCGCAGGGCCCCGCCTCCGGCGACTCGACGATCGTGGTCGCTGCGGCACAGCGCGGGGACGTGGTGCGCATCGAGGTGCGCGGCCCGTACGGCGGCGGCAGCCCGGTGCACGAGCCGCTGGTGCGCGGGATCGTGCGGCGGCACGGCGGGGTGCTCCAGACCCACCAGGTGCCCGGGGCGGGAGGCGGCAGCGCCTACGTCCTGGAGGTGCCGGTCGGCTCCCCCGACCCGGCGAAGGCGGCGGCCCGGCGGAAGCGGGGCGCCCAGGAGTCCCGGGGCTCCCAGGACGCGCGGGCTTCCCAGGACACGCAGGACACGCAGGGCGCCCTGGACGCGCACTCCGCCGCCCAGGGCGGGGGCGAGACGACGGTGATGCCCGTGCCGTCGCAGCCGGTGCGCGGCACGCCCGCCGCGCACGCGGCGGG
>NZ_JBKJFM010000136.1:0-17045 GCF_046614825.1 Streptomyces nanhaiensis | reverse complement strand
GTCGTGCCCGTCGGACACGGCAGCGCACCCCTGCTGCGGCCCCCCGGCCCCGACGCCCGCGAACCGGCCGCCGACGCCGGACTGCCCTTCCACAGCTGAACCCCCGTCCCCAGCGACGCCAGAGCAACGAGAGCCCCGCCGCCATGTACGAGCTGTCCCGGATCCGCCTCTACTCCATCGGGCAGCTCCCGGCACAGCGACTGCACCAGCGGCCCGATCCGGAACCGCTCGGGCCGCACCACCGGCACGTCGTGCGCGACCAGCGGCAGCGCGGTGACCGGCCCCACGCACGCGGCCAGCACGTCCCCCCGCAGCGCCTCCAGCAGCCCCTCCCGCACACCGAGCCGTTCCGCACGCTCCAGCAGCGAGGCGGCGGCGGGGGCGGAGGTGAAGGTGACCGCGTCCACCGAGCGGGCCCGCACGGCGTCGACCAGCCGGTCCAGCGGAGCGACGTCCTCCGGCGGCAGCCAGCGGTAGACGGGGACACCGACGACCTCCGCCCCCGCCTCGCGCAGCGCCTCGACGAAACCGGGCAGCGGCTCGCCGTGGAGCTGGACGGCGATCCGGCGTCCGGCGACGCCCTCGGCCAGCAGCCGGTCCAGGACCTCGGCCAGCGACTCCGACGGCGGCGACCACGCCTCGGTCAGCCCGGCGGCCCGTACCGCGCCGCGCACCTTGGGGCCGCGGGCGAGCAGTTCCACACCGTCCAGCACCCCCCGCAACTCCTCGCCCAGCCCCCAGCCCTCGGCGGCCTCCACCCAGCCGCGGAAGCCGATGGCGGTGGTGGCCACCACCGTGTCGGGGGCGTGGCCGAGCAGCGCCTCGGTGGCGCCGAGCAGCTCGGCGTCGTCGGCCAGCGGCACGATGCGCAGCGCCGGGGCGTGCACCACCGCCGCGCCGCGCCGCTCCAGCAGGGCGCCCAGTTCGTCGGCGCGCCGGGCCGCGGTGACGCCGACGGTGAAGCCTTCCAGTGGTCCGACCTGGTGCATTGGGTCCTCGTCCGCAGTCGTTCGTACGGGTCTCGCCCGCACAGCCGTGGGCGACCGAGCCTGACAAGCGCGCGTGACGCCCCCGGTTCGCCGTGGTTTCCCCAGTGTTACGCGCGCCGCCCCGCACCCCGGACCACCTCACCCCGGCCCGCGCCCGCCACAGGCGCACCCGCCCCTCACACCCCCGCGTAGGCGGCCCGCGCCTCCTCCTGCCCCGCCGCCGCGGCACGGACACGCCCGCCACCGCCCCCGGCGCCCCCGCCGGCACTCCCCGCCCCGCGCCGCAGGTATACGGCCCAGGTGACCGCCGCGCACACCACGTAGTAGCCGAGGAAGACCGCGAAGGCCCCGGTGCCGGTGCCGGAGGTGAGGAAGGACTGGCGCAGGGCCATGTTGATGCCCACCCCGCCGAAGCCGCCGACCGCCCCGATCAGTGCCATGGAGGCGCCCGACAGCCGCCGGGCGCGGACGGCGGCAGCCTCCCCGGTCAGACCCATCGCATGGGCCTTGGCCTGGAAGATGCCCGGGATCATCTTGAACGTCGAGCCGTTGCCCAGGCCGGTGAGGACGAACAGGACGATGAAGCCGGCGATGAACAGCGCCAGGGACTCCCGCACCGACGCGGCCACGACGATGCCGACCGCCCCCGTCATGGCCCCGAAGTTCCACAGGGTGACCCGCGCGCCGCCGAGCCGGTCGGCGAGCCGGCCGCCGACGGGGCGGATCAGCGAGCCCAGCAGCGGGCCGATGAAGGTGAGCGAGGCGGCCTGCAGGGGGGTGCGGCCGAACTGGTTCTGGAGCACCAGGCCGAAGGCGAAGCTGTAGCCGATGAAGGAGCCGAAGGTGCCGATGTAGAGGAACGACATGATCCAGGTGTGGCGGTCGCGCGCCGCCTCCCTCGCCGCGCCCGTGTCGTTGCGCACGGGGCCGAGGTTGTCCATGTACCGCGCGCTGAGCACCGTGGCGGCGACGATCAGCGGCAGGTAGGCGGCGAGCAGCAGCCTGGGCTGCGCGGCCCCGGCGACGGCGATGGTCAGCAGGCCGGCGAGCTGGACGACGGCGACGCCGATGTTGCCCCCGCCCGCGTTCACCCCCAGGGCCCAGCCCTTCAGGCGCAGCGGGTAGAAGCTGTTGATGTTGGTCATGGAGGAGGCGAAGTTGGCGCCGCCGACACCGGTGAGGACCGCCACCAGCATGAAGGTGGTGTACGAGGTGCCCGGTTCCATGACCAACAGCAGGGCGGTGGTGGGCGCCAGCAGCATCGCGGCGCTGATCACCGTCCAGTTGCGGCCGCCGAAGCGGGCGACCGCGAAGCCGTAGGGCACCCGCAGCGCGGCGCCCACCAGGGAGGCGACGGCGACCAGGAAGAACTTCCCCGCCGGGTCGATTCCGTACTCGGGGCCCATGAACAGGGCGAGGACCGAGAACATGCTCCACACCGAGAAGCCGATGTGTTCGGAGACCACCGACAGCGCGAGGTTGCGGCGGGCGACGCGGCGGCCCTTCCTCTCCCAGAAGCCCTCGTCCTCCGGATCCCAGTGCTCGATCCAGCGGCCCCTGCCGGGTGCGGTCGTCGGAGCGGTCATGTCGCCTCCATAGCGTCGGGTGTCGGCTCCCGACGCTATGGACGGCGCGTTTCACCCCGGTGCCGCCAGGTGACCTCCGCGCAACCTTGCTCTCACCCGGAGCCCGGAGGGGGTGTGAGCCCGGCTCCGCAGGGGGTGGGCCCGGCTCCGGGGAGAGGGCGCGCCGGGCCGCCGGACCGCGGCCGGGACGCGGGGGAGGTCAGCGCACGGACGGCGCGGCCACCCCCAGCATCCGCGCGTCCGGCTCCGGCAGCCAGGAGCCGTGGGGCCGCTCCCGCCAGCGTTCCGCCTCCGCCAGCCGCCGGGCCGCCGCCCGGAGCACCTCCAGCCCGGGGTGGCGCAGGCCGCGCCGCCAGACCATCGAGACGGGTGAGAGCGGCACGGGGTCCACCAGCGGGCGCAGCACCATGCCCGGCACCGTGGCGAAGGCCTCGCTGGCCAGCACCGACCAGCCGCGCCTGCGGACGACCCGGGTGAACTCCGCCTCCCCCTCGATCTTGGGGAAGGGCGCCGCGAGCCCTATCCCGCGGCCCGCGAAGAGGCGGCGGGCGTAGTCGGTCCACTCCGCGGTCTCGGGGTTGCCGGCCCCGGCGTACAGGGTCTCCCCCGCCAGCGCGTCCAGCGGCACCCTGGGCAGCCGGGCCAGCCGGTGTTCCTCCGGCAGCAGCACGGCCACCTTCTCGTAGCGGATCAGACGTTGGTCGAGCACGCCCAGCAGGGCCTGCTCCAGTCCGGCGACCCGGCCGAAGGAGACGTCCAGCTTTCCCTCGCGGATCTCCGCGGCGGCACCGATCAGGCCGCTGTGGTAGCGGGCGACGAACTCCAGGTCGGGCGCCAGCCGCCGGGCCTCGTCCAGTACCCGCTGCCCGGTGGAGGCCGGGGCGCCGACGTCGACGATCAGGGGGCGCTCCTCGCGTACGGCCGCGGCGTTCAGCTCGTCGTGCGCAGCCAGCACGCGCTGGGCGTACGGCAGCAGCCGCTCCCCCTCGGGGGTCAGGGACACGCGCCGGGTCGTACGGACGAACAGCACGGTGCCGAGCTGCTCCTCCAGCCGCCTTATGTCGCGGCTCAGCGACTGCTGGGCGACGAACACCCGGGCGGCGGCGCGGGTGAAGTTCAGTTCGTCGGCGACGGCGACGAAGGCGCGCAGCAGCCGGGGGTCGGTGTCTCGGGGCACGCCCCATGGTGACAACGGAAACGCGTCAATGGCCAGCCACAAAGTGTTGGACACCTCACAGAGGCCCGGCTCAGGGTGTGTACATGCCGAAATCGTCCACCGGACCCGCCCCTGTCCCGCCGCCCGCGGCCGGGTGCGGCGAACCGGCCGCCACGCCGCGCGGCCGACCCGCGGGCCAGGGCGGCCGCACCGCTCGCACGCGCTGGTTCACGCCCTACGCACGGCTGTTCGCGCCGCCCGGGACGCGGGCGTTCGCCCTCGCGGGCCTCCTCGCCCGGATGCCGATGGGGATGCTGGGCATCAGCGCGGTCATCATGATCGCCACCACCCGCGGCTCGTACGCCCTGGCCGGAGCCGTCACCGCCACCGGGCTGGTCGCCACCGCCCTCCTGGCACCGCTGGTCGCACGGCTGGTGGACCGCCACGGGCAGGCCCGGATCGCCGTCCCCGCGGTGTGCCTGTCCGCGGCCGCCTCGCTGACGCTGGTGCTGTGCGTGCGCCACGACGCCCCGGACTGGACGCTGTTCGCCGCCTACGCGGCCGGCTCCACAGCCCCCAACACCGGCGGCATGGCCCGGGCCCGCTGGGCGCACCTGTACCGCGGCTCCTCCCCGGAGGCCGAGGCCGCGCGGCACACCGCCAACTCCTTCGAGCAGGCCCTCGACGAGCTGTGCTTCATGCTCGGCCCGGTGCTGGCCACCTTCCTGTGCGTATCGCTCTTCCCCGAGGCGGGCACCCTGACCGCCACCGTCCTGCTGCTGGGCGGCACCCTGCTGTTCGCCGCCCAGCGCCGCACCGAGCCGCCCGTCGCACCGCACGACGGCCCCGCCCGCGCAACCACGCTGCTGCGCACCCCGGGCCTGCCGCGGCTGCTGGCAGCCTTCCTCGCCACCGGAGCCGTCTTCGGCGCCCTGGAGGTGGTGACCGTGGCGTACGCCGACGGGCTGGGCCACAAGGGCGCGGCGGGCGCCGTCCTCGCCCTCCAGGCACTTGGCTCGGGCGCGGCCGGACTCGCCTTCGGCGCCCTGCGCCCGGCCGGGTCGCCGGGACGGCGCTTCGCGGTCTGCGTGGGCGCGATGGCCGTCCTGATGACGCTGCCGCTGATCGCCTCGACCGCCGGCAGCCTGCTGGTGCTGGCCCCCGCGCTGCTGGCCGCCGGGATGGCGACGGCCCCCGCGATGGTCACCGGTACGACGCTGGTCCAGCGGCTGACCCCGCCCGGCCGGCTGAACGAGGGCATGACCCTGGCCGTCACCGCGCTGCTGGGCGGCATAGCCGCCGGCTCGGCGGCGGGCGGCTGGGCGGCGGAACACCTGGGCGGCTCGTGGGGGTACACGGTGCCGCCGGTGGCGGCCGCCCTCGCGGCCGCCGTCGCTCTGACCACGGCGGCCGCGACCGGGACTCCGGGGCCTCGGGCCCGGACGCCCGGGAAGCGGCGCTGAGCCACGGTCCGGGGCCCGTGTCCCGGGCGGGCCCGGAGCACGCCGAAGGCCCCGCCGTCCGTGGACGGCGGGGCCTTCGGCCCACATGGGATGAGTGGAGATGGCGGGAATCGAACCCGCGTCCAACGGTGCAGAACCAGGGCTTCTCCGAGCGCAGTCCGCTGTGATTTTCTCGGCCCCGGCGGTCACGCGGACAAGCCGCCGACAGGCCCAGTCACTGTTTGATGTCCCGTCAGCCCCCGTGACCGGGGTTAACGGTGGAGTTCCCTAGCTGATGCCAGGATCCAGGGCGGGAACGCCCCTGGGCTGACACTTCGCAGGTCGCTGCTCAGGCAGCGAGGGCGAAGGAATCGCGCTTGGTGTTGGCGATTATTTTTTTGCGGCAGATGGTTAACGAGATCATTGCCGCGTTCCTCGGCTCGCTTCCCCTGCTTCAACAGCCGCTGTCGAAACCGATCATCCCCATGTTGATTTGACAAGCTCGCCCGGCCGGAACCGGGCGGCGCTGGTGCCATTGTACGGGTCAACGCGGGAGGCCGCCAACGCATTCCCGCTCCTGCGGTGAGCCGTCCGGACGGACCGCGCGGGCCCCGTACGCACGGTTCGACAGCGCCCGGCCCGGGATTGTTCCCCGGACCGCCCCCGGCCCCCGGGCCGCGGCACGGCCGGACGGACCGCGCCGGGGCGGAGGGCGGTGTCCGCCGCGGCGTGCCCGGCCGTCAGGCGCGCTGCCGCCGGCGGGCCGCCGAGACCGCGCGCTCGGCCTCGCGGCGGTCCTGCTTCTCCCGCAGCGCGTGCCGCTTGTCGTACTCCTTCTTGCCTCGCGCCAGCGCGATCTCGACCTTGGCGCGGCCGTCCTTGAAGTACAGCTGGAGCGGGACCAGTGTCAGACCCGACTCCTGGAGCTTGCCGATCAGCTTGTCGATCTCGGCGCGGTGCATCAGCAGCTTCCGCTTGCGCCGCGCGCTGTGGTTGGTCCACGTCCCCTGGCTGTACTCGGGGATGTGCACGTTGTGCAGCCACGCCTCACCGCCGTCGAGCTGGGCGAAGCCGTCCACCAGCGAGGCCCGCCCCTGCCGCAGCGACTTCACCTCGGTGCCGGTCAGCACCAGCCCGCACTCGTAGGTGTCGAGGATGAGGTAGTCGTGCCGCGCCTTCTTGTTCTGCGCGATGAGTTTGCGCCCCGTCTCTTTAGCCATAACCCCGCCATTGTTCCACTACGACCGGGTGGCGAGGCCACTCAATACCGTGCGGGCCTCCTCCTGCGCGTCCTGCCCCGGCCGCACCTCCAGGTCCGGGACCAGCCCCCCTTCCTCGAAGGTCCGCCCGCCGGGGGTGGTGTAGTGGCCGACGGTCAGCTCGGCGACCGAGCCGTCCGGCTGCTCCCTCGGCTCCTGGACCGACCCCTTGCCGAAGGTGCGGGTGCCCACGACGACCGCCCGGCCGCGGTCCTGGAGGGCGCCGGCCAGGAGTTCGGCGGCGCTCATCGTGCCGCCGTCGACCAGCACCACCAGGGGGGAGGCGGTGTTCCCGCCCGGCCGGGCGTACAGCGCGCGCTCGGTGTCGCCGTCCCCGTACGTGGCCACCAGACCGCCGTCGAGGAAGACGGAGGCGGCCTCGGCGGCCTCGGCGACCAGACCGCCGGAGTTGCCGCGCAGGTCGAGCAGGATCCCCCCGTCCGGGGGGAGGTCCTCCACCGCGCGCCGCAGCTCCTCCCCCGTGCCCCTGGTGAACGAGTCGACCCTGACGCGGGTGACGCCGGCCGCGGAGTGCCCCGCCGCGCCGGGGGAGTCCGCCCCCAGGGGGGTGACGGTGACGGTCTCGACGCTGAGCCGGGCCCGCTCCAGCCGCTCCTCCCACTGCAGGCTCCCACGCGCGAGCCCGAGGACGACCCGGCTGCCGGGCGGGGCCCCCTCCCCCGGCGCGCCGCCGCGCAGCAGGGCCACCACGTCGGTGACGGGGCGGCCCTCGGTCCCGGTGCCGTCGACGGCGACCAGCCGGTCTCCGGCGCGTACGCCCGACTTCGCGGCGGGGCTGCCGGGCTGGACGCGGGCGATCTCGATGCGGTCGGCGCCCGTACGGCGCACGGAGACGCCCACGCCGACGTACCGGCCGTCCAGGGACTGCCGGAGCCCCGCGTACTCGCGGGCGGTGTACGCGGCGGCCCAGCGGTCCCCGCTGCGGCTGACCAGTTCCTCGGCGTCGTGCACGGCGTCCTCGTGCTGCGGGGCGCCCTGCCGCGCCTCCGCGCCGGCCGGTCCCGGGCTCGCGGGCACCACGTCACCCTCGGTGACGTCGCTCCACGATTCGGTGACGGCCCCGGTCGCCAGTACGACCGCGAAGACCAGGGTCAGCCCCGTTCCGCGGAGGATGCGGCGAGGCCGGCGCCCGCCTTCCAGGACCCGGGCCTCGGCCCGGGCGGAACCGTGGGGAACGAACTTCGGCGTACCCGACATGCTGCGGAGTCTAGGACACGGGCAGGCGTCGCACGGGAGGTTGCACGGACGGCCACGGCGTCCTTCGTCACATCCGGAGCGCGCCCGGGGGAGTTCGAACGGCCCCCGGGCGCTCCCGGATCGCGGTCACATCACACCTTCAGGTACTTACGCAGTGTGATGAAGGCGGCCAGCGCGGGCATCAGCACACCGACCACGAACACCAGCGGGAGCACCTTGAGCAGCGCGTCCCAGCCGATGAAGTCGATCAGCGGCATCTGCTCGGCCAGCGACAGGCCGGCGTCGATGAGGAAGTAGCGGCCGACCACCAGCAGCACCGTGGCGCCGGTCGCGCCCAGCAGCCCCGCGAACGCGGCCTCCGCGATGAACGGCATCTGGATGTAGAAGCTGGAGGCGCCCACCAGCCGCATGATCCCGGTCTCCCTGCGCCTGCTGAACGCCGCCACCCGCACGGTGTTGACGATCAGCAGCAGGGCGACGACCAGCATCAGCCCCATCAGCCCGAGCGCCGCGAAGTTCATGCCCTCCAGCATCCGGAAGAGGTTCTCCAGCAGGTTCCGCTGGTCCTGGACCTCCTGGACGCCCTCGCGGCCGGAGAAGGCGGTACTGATGACCTCGAACTTGGTCGGGTCCTTCAGCTTCACCCGGTAGGACTCCTGCATCTGGTCCGGGGTCAGCGAGTCGGCCAGCGGGGAGTCCTTGAACTGCTCCCGGTAGTGCTTGTACGCCTGCTCGGCGGACTCGTGGTAGACCGTCTCGACTATGTCGAGCTTGTCGAGGTCCGCCTTGATCTGGCGCTTCTGCTGCGCGGTGACCGCTCCCCTGGCGCAGTTGGGGTCGGACTCGGCGTCGTTCTCGTTGCAGAGGTAGATCGACACCTGGACCTTGTCGTACCAGAACCCCTTCATGCTGTTCACCTGTTCACGGGCGAGCAGCGCACCGCCGAGCAGAGCCAGCGACAGGGCGACGGAGACGATCACCGCGAAGGTCATCGTGAGGTTGCGGCGGAGACCGACGCCGATCTCCGACAGTACGAACTGGGCGCGCATGGCGTCCTTTCAGTGCTGGTAGCCGTAGACACCGCGCGACTGGTCGCGCACGAGACGGCCCTTTTCTAGTTCGATCACGCGCTTGCGCATCTGGTCGACGATCTGCTGGTCGTGCGTGGCCATGACCACGGTCGCCCCGGTGCGGTTGATCCGGTCCAGCAGCTTCATGATGCCGACCGAGGTCTGCGGGTCGAGGTTGCCGGTGGGCTCGTCGGCGATCAGCAGCTTCGGCTTGTTGACGAACGCGCGGGCGATGGCCACCCGCTGCTGCTCACCGCCGGACAGCTCGCCGGGCATCCGGTCCTCCTTGCCCGCCAGTCCGACCAGATCGAGTACCTGGGGAACGGACTTGCGGATGTCGCCGCGCGACCGGCCGATCACCTCCAGTGCGAAGGCGACGTTCTCCCCGACGGTCTTGTTGGGGAGCAGCCGGAAGTCCTGGAAGACCGTGCCGATCTGGCGGCGCATGTGCGGCACCTTCCAGTTGGACAGGCGGGCGAGGTCCTTGCCGAGGACGTGCACCTGCCCTTGGCTGGCGCGCTCCTCCCTCAGGATCAGCCGCAGGAAGGTGGACTTGCCGGAGCCGGAGGAGCCCACCAGGAAGACGAACTCGCCGCGTTCGACCTCCAGCGACACGTCGCGGAGGGCGGGGCGGTTCTGCTTGGGGTAGAACTTCGAGACGTTGTCGAATCGGATCACGGATTTACACCACGTCGACCTGGGTAGGGGCAGCGGAAGCCGCGGAGTGGATCCCCGTCGGTGTGGTGACCCTACGCGAATCCGCGCGGGGCCCGCAGTCGGCGTCCGCGGTTGGGGGTTTTGTCCGGCGGCGCATCAGGCACAAACCAGGCATTGGCCATGACTTTCTGCGCTCCGGGCCCGGTACTGGCACAGTGGAAGCAGAGCTTCCGACCCGCGCAGGCGGAAGCGGGAACAGAAGGCCGTCCGGTGGCGTTGGCGTTGCATAAGGAGGACATCGCATGACGTGCGACCGACTGGTGTGCGCCAACTGCGCAGGGCCGGTGAGTGAGGGCCGTTGCTCGGTGTGCCGCGCGCACCGTGAGCGGCTGCACCAGGAGAACGGGCCGTTCTCCCTGGGCTCCCTTTCCCCGGCCGCGCTGGCGGCACTGCTGCTGACCCTGATCGCCGTGGCCCTGCTGGCCCGCCAGGCCGCCGTGTAGACCGCTCCGCGGCACCGTGCGGCGGCCGTGCGGCGGCGCGCGCGTGCCGCGACGTACGAGACCGAGACCTGTGAGACGCGGGAGGGGCCCGGGACGCTGGATGCGTCCCGGGCCCCTCCTGTGCGCTGTTCCGTGCCGTCACCCGCTGTCCGGCGTGTGCGGCGCCGCGCCGATCGCTCAGGCGACGGTGTTGCGGCTCACCATGCGCGGCATCAGGCGGAAGCCGATACCACCGGCGATCATCGTGGCCGCACCGATCAGCAGGAAGGTCGTCTCGGCGGCGCCGGTCTCGGCCAGCTCCTCCTTGGGCTTCTCCTGGCTGATCGGCCTGGTGCCGACGGAGTCGGTGTCGGGGCCGCAGTTCACGGTGGACTCGTCGAGGATGCAGGTGTTCGCGTCCTCGTCCCCGCCGCCGGTGCCGCCGGTGCTGGCCGGCTGCTCGCCGTCGCCACCGGTGGAACCGCCGGTGCCGCCGGGCGAGCCGCCGTTGGAGCCGTTGCTGGTGGAGCCCTCCGAGGTCGAACCCTCGCTGGTCGAGCCCTCCGAGGTCTGGCCCTCCGAGGTGGAGCCCTCACTCGTCGAGCCCTCCGAGGTGGAGCCCTCGGAGGTGGAGCCCTCGGAGGTGGAACCCTCGGAGGTGGAACCCTCGCTGGTCGAACCCTCCGAGGTGGAGCCCTCGCTGGTCGAACCCTCCGAGGTGGAACCCTCCGAGGTCGAACCCTCCGAGGTGGAACCCTCGCTGGTCGAACCCTCCGAGGTGGAACCCTCCGAGGTCTGGCCCTCGTCCACGCCCGAGGTCTCACCGGACGTGCCGCCCGTAACGGAGACCGAGGCCGCGCCTCCGTTGTCCCCGCCCTCGGTCCCGGACTGGACGACGGCGGTCAGCTCCAGCGCCGACGCCGTGCCGACGGCGGTCAGCGACACACCTGCGAGGAACACCGCACCCGCGGCGACCCGCGCGACGCGCACCCGCGTCCTGGAATTTGCCATATGCCAACTACCCCCAGTAGTGGTCTTCGTCAGTGGGGCAGCCGTGCGGAGCTTCCTGCGTGCCGGGGTCCGTCGTGCCGAGCCGGCGACCGATCAGCGGTCGGACTCTGTCCACCCCCGTACCTACGCGCCCCGAACACGCGCGTGCCGGCCAGAATGCTTTCCCAGCCCCGACACCGCCGTCAAGCCGGACCAACCCGAAATGTCCACGGTGGGCGGGTAGTTGGGGCCCCGGCGGACCGGGTTGTGACAGAACCGACACACAGGAGCGCGGTCTTCCGGGGAAACGGCCGAACCGGCCGCCGGCCGCGGACCGGGCGGATCAGCCTGCGTTCTGCTGCTCCTGCTGCTTGCGCCAGCGGATGCCGGCCTCCAGGAAGCCGTCGATGTCGCCGTCGAGGACGGCCTGGGGGTTGCCGACCTCGTGCTCGGTGCGCAGGTCCTTGACCATCTGGTACGGCTGGAGGACGTACGAACGCATCTGGTTGCCCCAGGAGTTGCCGCCGTCGCCCTTGAGGGCGTCCATCTTGGCCTGCTCCTCCGCCCGGCGGTGCGCCAGGAGGCGGGCCTGGAGGACGCGCATGGCGGCGGCGCGGTTCTGGATCTGGGACTTCTCGTTCTGGCAGGAGACGACGATGCCGGTGGGGATGTGCGTCATCCGGACCGCGGAGTCGGTGGTGTTGACCGACTGGCCGCCGGGGCCGGAGGAGCGGAAGACGTCGACGCGGATCTCGTTCTCGGGGATCTCGATGTGGTCGGTCTGCTCGACCACCGGCATCACCTCGACGCCCGCGAAGGACGTCTGGCGGCGGCCCTGGTTGTCGTAGGGCGAGATGCGCACCATACGGTGGGTGCCCTGCTCGACGGAGAGGGTGCCGTAGGCGTAGGGCGCCTTGACGGAGAAGGTGGCGGACTTGATGCCCGCCTCCTCCGCGTACGAGGTGTCCAGGACCTCGGTCGGGTACCCCTTGCGCTCGGCCCAGCGCAGGTACATGCGCATGAGCTGCTCGGCGAAGTCGGCGGCGTCCACGCCGCCGGCCTCCGCCCGGACGCTGACCATGGCCTCGCGGGGGTCGTACTCGCCGGACAGGAGGGTGCGGACCTCCAGCTCGTCCACGGCCTTCTGGACGGCCTGGAGCTCGCTCTCGGCCTCGGCGCGCGTGTCGGCGTCGTCCTCGGCCTCGGCCAGCTCGAACAGGACCCCGAGGTCGTCGATCCGGCCGTGCAGCTCCTCCACCTTGCGGACCTGCGCCTGGAGCAGGGACAGCTTGCTGGTCACCCGCTGGGCGTTCTCGGTGTCGTTCCACAGGGCCGGGTCCGCCGCCTGCTCTTCGAGCACGGCGATCTCGGCCCTCAGCTTCTCGAGGTCCAGGACGGCCTCGATCGACTCCATGGTCGAGGTGAGGGACTTCAGTGCTTCGGATACGTCGACGACTGCCACGCCCTCCAGACTAACGGTTGCCAGGAGCTTTGCCGCCGCCCCGTCCGACGGGGGGCGGCGGCCCGCCGGCCGGGCCCCGCCGCGCGCCGGGAGCCGACCGCTCAGGGCGCCTTTGGGCGGTCCTCCTCGCTCTGCGACGGGACGGCGGGACCGCCGCCCTCCTCGCCGCCGCCGGACAGGGCCAGCCAGCCGCCGATGCCGAGCGCGGCGGCGACGGCCGTGGCCGTGACGCCCTGCCTGACCCTGCGGCGGCGCTCGGCAGCCCGGTGGCGGGCGGATCCGGCGCGCGGGCTGCCCGGGGCTCGGGGCGCGCGTGCGGTGCCGTGGGCGCCGCCCGCCAGTTCGTCCGCGCCGGGGACGCGCATGCTGGTGTGGGTGTCGCGGGTGGAGTCGGGGGCGGGCCCGCCGTGGACGAGCGGGACGGCGCCGCGGGCGGGCGCGCCGTACGGGTCGGCGTCCGCGCCGGGTCCGTACCGCCCGTCGTCGTACGCGGAGCCGCCGTGGTGTCCGCCGTGGTGTCCGTACGCTCCCTGCCGCTCGCCGCCGTAGGCGTCGGCCTCCGGCTCGGGTTCGTCGATGTCCAGCGGCGGCAGCCCCTCCAGGACCGGCAGCGTCTCCCGCAGCCGCGCGGCCATCTCGGAGGCGCGCAGCCGGGAGGCGGGGGCCTTGGCCAGGCACTGGTTGAGCAGTTGCCACAGTTCGTCGGGGATGCCGGGCAGCGGGGCGACGCGCTCGGTGACGTGGCGGCGCAGCACGGCCCCGGGGTGGCCCCCGCCGAAGGGCGTGAAACCGGCCAGCAGCTCGTACAGCACCGTGGCCAGGGCGTACACGTCGACGGAGGCGCGCGGCGGCAGGCCCTCGACGATCTCGGGGGCGACGTAGTCGGGGGTGCCGACGACCTTGCTGCCGCCGCCCCGGCTGGGCGCGTCGATCAGCTTGGCGACGCCGAAGTCGGTGAGCAGCGCGGGCGGGGCCCCGCCGGGCCCGGCCGGGCCGTGGACGTCGAGCAGGACGTTCTCGGGCTTGACGTCGCGGTGGACGATCCCGGCCGCGTGGGCGGCGGCCAGCGCGTCGGCGACGTCGGCGGCGACGGCGACGGCCACCTCGGGGGCGAGGCGGCGCTCGCGCTCCAGCCGGGTGCGAAGGTCGGTGCCGCGCACGAGGTCCATGACGAGGGCGAGGTCGTTGCCGTCGACCACCAGGTCGCGCACCTTGACGACGCGCGGGTGGTCGAGGGCGAGCAGCGCGGTGCGCTCCTGGACGAAACGGCCCACCAGCTCCTGGTCCGAGGCCAGGTCCTCGCGCAGCAGCTTGACGGCGACGGGGCTGCCCTTCGGCCCCACGCCCAGCCACACCGTGCCGGCGCTGCCCCGGCCCAGGATCCGATGGGCGGTGTACCGACTGCCGATCTTCCGTGACATGGCGACAAAACTACGCTTCCACGGGGGCGCCGCGCCCCCCGGATGGCGGCAACCGCCACCTCCGGGACGGAAATCCGCCCCGAAAGTCGACAAAGCAACCGGTCCGCCGCATCCGGGGGCCCCAGCCCCCCGCCGTCAGTTGCCCGCGGGGAGCTCCGTGGGGATGTCCGTGGGGACGTCCGAGGGGAGGTCGGTGGGCAGTTCCTCGGCCGCGTTGCCGAGCTCCGTCATCCACGTCCAGGCCTCGCCCACCCAGTCCTTGGTGTCCTCCCAGAACTGCCGGCCCTGGTCCCACCACTCGGGCAGCGGGGTGAAGTTCCACACCAGCACGCAGATCAGCACGAAGATGAGGACCATGAACAGGCAGCCCTTGAGGCAGCCGAGCCCGGGGATGCGCATGGGGCTGGAGGTGCGCTGCCGCGGCGGGCGGGGCTCACGCCGGGGCTCGGGCGGGCGCGGGGGCTCGTACCGCTGCGGCTGCGGCTCCGGCCGGTGCTGGGGCGCGGGGGCGTACGGCTGCTGCGGCTGCTGCTGCCGGGCGCGCTGCCGCGGCTGCGGCGGAGGCTGGTGCTGCTGGTGCGGGGGCTGCTGGTGCTGCTGGTGCTGCGGAGCGGGGCGGCGCTGGGGGCGGCGGCGCAGCGGGTCCTGCTCCGGGTCCAGCGGCTGGATCTGGGTCTGCTCGTTGCGGTCCCGGGCGGCGCGCAGCTGGGTCTGCCAGGGGTGCGGCTGCTCGGGCCCGGGGGCGTCGCCGCCGCCCGGGGGTGTCCCCGGGGGCATCGGCGGCATGACCTGGGTGGCGCCCTCGTCCGAGCCGCCCCGGCCGGGGCCTCCCGGACCGGGGCCGCCGGCGTGCGGCAGGAAGCTGGTGGCGGCGTCGGGGTCGTACGCGGGCGCGCCGTCGCCGGGCCGGCCCGTGGTCGGCAGCACCTGGGTCGGATCGGAGGCGCCGGCCGGGGCCTGCCCCGGCACCGGGGTCGGCGAGGGGTCGGGAGCCAGCAGCGCGGCGACGCCCATCGCGGCCTCGGCCTGCGCGGGCGTGGCGTGCACCCCGATCCCCTCGGCGACCGTCCGCAGGGCGCGGGCCAGGTTCTCGGCGCCGGGCCGCTCATCGGGGTTCTTGCGCAGACAGCGCTCGATGACCGTCCACAGCGGCAGGGGCACGTTGCCGGGGCGCTGCGGCTCCTCGGTCAGATGGCGCTGGAGGAGTTCGAGCGCGGTGCCCCCGCCGAAGGGGGGACGGCCGGTGACCAGCTCGTACAGCAGGATGCCCGCGCCGTAGACGTCCACGGCGGAGGTCTGCGGCCGGCCCTCGGCGGACTCGGGCGCGACGTACGCCGGGGTCCCGACGAACTCGTGGGTGCGGGTCAGTCCCGGGGAGTCGGCCAGGCGCGCGATGCCGAAGTCGGTGAGCATCGGGCGCAGGCCCGCGGGGTCGTCCTCGGAACCGGCGAGCAGCACGTTGGCGGGCTTGAGGTCGCGGTGGACGACGTCGTCGGCGTGGCTGGCGGCCAGCGCGTCGGCGATCTGCGCGGTCAGCAGCGCGGCGGCGACCGGCGAGAAGGGGCCGTTCTGCCGCAGGTAGCGGTCCAGGTCCGGGCCGTCGATCAGGTCCATGACGAGGGCGAGGAGTTCGCCCTCGACCACCAGGTCGCGGGTGCGGACGATGTTGGGGTGGGTCAGGCGGAGCAGGACGGAGCGCTCGCGCAGGAAGCGCATCACCACGTCCGGGTCGCTCGCCAGCTCCTCCTTGAGGACCTTGATGGCCACGGTCTCGCCGGGGTGCCCGGCCACGGCCGCCTCGGCGCCCGCCGCTTCCCTCCCCCCGAGCGCTGGCGCGCCGGGGGGCGCCCCCACGCGCGCACGCCAGACGGTGCCCGTGGCGCCGCGTCCGAGCGGCTCCTCGAGCAGGTACTTGCTCCCTACCGGCCGCACGTCATGCGCTCCCTGGTTCGTTCGGAACTGCCGGAGCCGCCACTGTACGGCGCTCCGGCGGCTCACTGTAGTGCCGTGTGCGACAGGGCACAGGCGCGAGCAGGCGCCCGTCCGGGCGCCCCGCGCCCTGTCCCCCGTCTGTCCCTGCCTGTCCCCGTGCCCTGTCGGACGCGCCGCGCGGGCGGACGGTTGCCGGTGGGCGGCCCCGGTCCGCGCGGGGGCGGCCCTCCCGGAGCGGCGGGCGGTCGTCCGGGTTCTCGCACCGGAGTGAAACGCACAGTGGACGGGCAATTACCGGCCACATTTGCGTGCACAGCCGACCAATCAAGATCATTCGACGGAGGATCGTGGGTGCGATGACGGTGGTCGGTGCGAGGATGCATCCAGCATCACGGGACTGAAGGGGCCGATGTCGATGCAGATCCGGCTGACCGTCCTCGGGCCGCGCGTCGGTCACGCGGAGCAGAGCACCGGCGGTTGCGACGTGCTGGTGACCGCCCCCGCGGGCACCGCCCTCTCCGCGGTGACCGGCGCCCTCGCGGCGGCGGCCGCCTCCGCCGGCGCCGCGCCCGCCGCGGGCTCCGGGGAGGCGGTGGCGGTGTTCTCCGGCGCGCAGCGGCTGGACGCCGGGCGCCAGATGCTGGGAGTGCCGCCGCTGGTGGACGGCGCGGTGGTGTCCCTGTACGGACCGACGGCCCCCTGGGGCCACGGCCCGGCCCCCGCCGGTGCGCGTGCCCGGCTGCACGTGGTCGCCGGACCGGACGCGGGCGGGGTCCATCTGCTGCGGGGCGGGCAGGTGAGCGTCGGCCGCTCCGCCGAGGCGGACGTGCCGCTGGACGATCCGGACGTCTCCCGGCTGCACTGCATGGTCACCGTGGCGGAGTCGGGGGTGGTGACGGTCACCGACCTGGCCTCCACCAACGGCACGACGGTCGACGGCGCCGCGGTCCACGACCGTCCGGTGCCGCTGCCCCCGGGCGCGACGCTGCGGCTGGGCGAGTCCGCCGTACGGCTGCGGGCCGGGGCGGAGGAGCTGCCGGGCGGGCCGTCCGCCCTTCCGGACGGGGAGGGGCACCTGCGGGTCACCGCGGGAGGCGCCGGCGCGGCCGGGCCGCTCCCGGAGCAGAGCCCCGCGCCCCCCGCCGGTCCCGCGGGCACCGCCACACCCACCGCCGAGACGGTCAGCGGGCTGGGCCGGGCGGCGCTACCGCCGTACGGGCCCGGGGACGGCGGTCCGGGCGGCCCCGGCGCGGCGGCCACCCCCTACGTCCCCGGGGGTCCGGGGGCGGCCGAGGAGATCGAGCACGGCCGCGCCGACCACCCCTTCCCCTCCGGCGGCGGCACCCACGGGGCCGGGATCGCGCCTCCCGGCGTCGGCCAG
>NZ_JBKJFM010000135.1:0-17144 GCF_046614825.1 Streptomyces nanhaiensis | reverse complement strand
CTTCTCTGATCTAGGGCCGTAGCCGGAGTCCGCGCGGTGATCAGGGCGCTGGTGGTGGTCTTCCTCCTCGCGCACGCCCTGGTGCACTTCAGGGTCTTTGTTACGCCTCCGGACCCCTACAACCCGCCCCCCTTCTCCCCCGGCCACTCCTTTGTGCTCGCCGCGGCCCACTGTACCGATGAGACCTCCCTGTCTTCTGCGACTTCGCTGGCCGCTCTCACGGGCCTGCTGTACGCCGTCTCGGGCGTGGCCCTGCTGGCTGCCGCCGGCTGGTCGGCCCCGGCCGCCCGGTGGGTGCGGAGCCGTGAGGCCGGGGCCCGGCGGCTCCTGCCCCCGGAACGCCCCTGCCCCGTGGACGACGGCCTGCCGGCCCGTCTGCGCGCTTGGGCGCGAAGCCGATCGGGACGACGGGACACCGCGGGTACGCCGGGTGCCGCGGGCAGGTCCGGGCCGCGGCCCCGTCAGCGGCCCCGTCAGCGATGCCGTCGGCGCTGCCGTCAGCGGTGCCTGCGGGCGTTGAGCCGGGCGGCCTGGCGCGTCAGGTGGTCGCGCTCGGCGAGGTTGGGGGCCTTGCCGGCCGCTTCGGCGTACAGCCGTGCCGCCGTCGCGAGGTCGCCGTCGCGTTCGTGGAGGTACGCCGCCACCGCGGCGTGGCGGGGTACGGGGCGGCCCCTGCCCGAGGCGCTCCGGGAGGAGTCCTCCAGCGCCGCGAGCGCCGCCAGGCCGGCACGCGGTCCGTCGGCCTCGCCGACGGCCACCGCGCGGTTGAGCCTGGCGACCGGGCTGCCGGTCAGGCGCACGAGTTCGTCGTACCACTCGACGATCTGCACCCAGTCGGTCTCCTCGACGGTGGGCGCGTCCGCGTGCAGCGCCGCGATGGCGGCCTGGGCCTGGAACTCGCCCAGCCGGTCGCGGGCGAGCGCCGCCTGCAGGATCCCGATGCCCTCGGCGATCAGCCCGGTGTCCCACCTGCCGCGGTCCTGCTCGGCGAGCGGCACCAGGCTGCCGTCGGGCGCGGTCCGGGCGGCGCGCCGGGCGTGGTGGAGCAGCATGAGGGCGAGCAGCCCCGCCGCCTCCGGGTGGTCGACGGCGGCCGCGAGCCGCCGGGTGAGCCGGATGGCCTCGGCCGCGAGGTCGACGTCGCCGGAGTAGCCCTCGTTGAAGACCAGGTAGAGGACGCGCAGCACGGTGGCGACGTCGCCGGGCCGGTCCAGGCGTACGCCGGCCACGGTGCGCTTGGCCCGGCTGATCCTCTGCGCCATGGTCGCCTCGGGCACCAGGTAGGCCCGGGCGATCTGGCGGGTGGTCAGCCCGCCGACGGCGCGCAGCGTGAGCGCGACCGCGGACGACGGTGTCAGCGACGGGTGGGCGCACAGGAAGTAGAGCTGGAGGGTGTCGTCCACCGCGGGGGCGGGCCCGGGCGCCGGTTCCTCCTCCACGCGCTCCTCACGCCGGCGGCGGGCGGTCTCAGCCCGAGCGGCGTCGAGGAACTTGCGCCAGGCCACGGTGACCAGCCAGCCCTTGGGGTCCTGCGGCCGGTGGTCCGGCCAGACGCGGAGCGCCTCCAGGAGTGCTTCCTGGACGGCGTCCTCGGCCGCCGCGAAGTCGGCTCCGCGGCGGCCGAGGATCGCGAGTACGCTCGGCGTGAGGCTCCGGAGCAGTGCCTCGTCCATCGGGGTCACTCCGTGATGGTGGGCGGCGCGGTCAGGAACGGGCGCACCTCGAGCCACTCGTGGATCGGCTTGCCGCCCGCCCCGGGGGCGGCCGACAGCTCTCCGGCCAGCTCCACGGCGCGCTCGTGGCTGTCGACGTCGATCACCATCCAGCCGGCGATGAGGTCCTTGGTCTCGGCGAACGGACCGTCGGTGACCGGCGGGCGGCCCTCGCCGTCGTACCGGACGAACGTCCCCTCCGGGGAGAGCGCCTGGCCGTCGACGAACTCGCCGGTCTCCTCGAGCCGGGCCGCGAAGTCCTGCATGTACTTCAGGTGGGCCGAGACCTCCTCCGGCTTCCACTGGTCCATGGGCACGTCGTTGACCGGGGCCGGAGCGCCGCGGTAGTGCTTGAGCAGCAGGTACTTGGCCATCGTTTCTCTCCTCGGTGCTGGTGCGGCCCATTGTGGCCGCGTTCACCCCGGGGACGGAGCCGGCCGCGGGTTCTCGACATCGCCGCGCGGGATTTTCCGGCCCGCTTGGACGAGCCCGCACGAGCCGTCTCGTGGCACCCGGCGCTCGGCGCCGAGGGGGCTCCGGGCAGCGGCGGGTCGGGGGTGTTGACACCGTTCGACGCCTCTCCATGATCCTTGGACGTCCGGCGATTCGGCCGACGTTCGAAATGGCGAACACCCGGTGACGTCGGCCCGCTCGTCCCGCGGGACACGCTCCGGGCGAGCGTGCGGCTCATCCCGTCAGGACGGCCCGGACCGCCGGCGGCCCGAGGCGGCGCCCCCTTCGAAGGCCGGGCGGAATGCCGCACGCGCGCGGCGCCGCACGGCCCCACGACGAAAAGGAGAGCCCCATGACCGGGACAGACCGCAGAAGCTGTGGCAGTTGACCCACCGGGCCGGGCCGCCGCCGTGCCCGGTCGGCGGCGGCCCCGGCGGTACGGCGTCCCGGCCGGTCCCACGCGACCTCGCGTCCGCCGAGGGCCCGAACGCGAGCGGCGAGTGCGGCCTGCCGCCGTACCGCACGGGTCCGCCGGCCCGGACCGGCCCCGCCCGCAGACCCCGCCCGGCGCCCCGTTCCGCCCGGGGGAGGCCGCCCGTCCCCGCCGGGGCGGCAGGTCACCGTACGGGGTGCTCGGTGATCCAGCGGGCGGCCAGCAGGCCGGAGGCGGCGGTGAGGGCGGCGGCGACGGCCACGGTGGCGTCGAGGCCGAGGGCGTCGGCGAGGACGCCTGCGACGAGCGCGCCGGCGGCGTAGCCGATGTCGCGCCAGAAGCGGTAGACGCCCAGGGCGTTGGCACGCCAGGCGGGGTGGGCGTGGTCGGAGACGGAGGCGATCAGGGCCGGGTAGACCATGGCGGTGCCGATCCCGAGCGCGGTCGCGGACAGGACCCCGGCCAGGAGCGGGCGGTCCAGCAGGGCGAGGGCGAGGACGAAGCCCGCGGCCTGGACGAGCATGCCGGAGACGATGAGGGGCTTGCGGCCGATGCGGTCGGCGAGGTGGCCGGTGGGGATCTGGCCGAGGCCCCACAGGATCGGGTAGAGGCCCTTGATCAGCCCGACGGCCGCCAGCCCCAGACCGTGCTCGGTGAACAGCAGGGGGAAGACGCCCCAGGTCAGGCCGTCGTTGAGGTTGTTCACCAGGCCCGCCTGGCTGGCGCCGCGCAGGGATCGGTTGTTCCAGGAGGTACGGGTGAAGGCGGCGGCCAGGGCGGTGCTCCCGCCCTTGTCGCCGTCCTCGCCCTTCTCACCGCTCTCGCCGCCGGGCAGTGGCCTGGTGTGCTGGGCGAGTTCGAGGGCGACGTGGGCGGCGGTGTCGCGTACGGCCAGGGACAGGGCCAGGCCGGCGGCGACGAAGACGACGCCGATGAGTTCGGGGACGGGGCGCAGGCCGTAGACGGTGGCGAGGTAGCCGGTGAACAGGGCGGTGACGCCGACGGCGGTGTAGCCGGCGGCCTCGTTGAGGCCGGTGGCCAGGCCTCGGCGGGCCGGGCCGACGAGGTCGATCTTCATGTTGACGGTCATCGACCAGGTCAGGCCCTGGTTGAGGCCGAGCAGGACGTTGGCCGCCACGATCCAGCCCCACGAGGGCGCCCAGGCCAGGACGAAGGGGACGGGGACGCCGATCAGCCAGCCGGCGACCAGGAGCCGCTTGCGGCGGAAGCGGGCCGTGAGCGCGCCCGCGGCGAGGTTGGTCAGCGCCTTGGTGAGACCGAAGGCGATGATGAAGGAGAACACCGCCAGGTCGCTGGTCAGGCCGAAGACGTCGGTGCCGATCAGCGGGACGGTCGTGCGCTCCAGGCCGACCAGGCCGCCGACGCAGACGTTGACGATGACCAGCAGCGTGAACTGGAGCCAGTTCTCTCTCAGGCCCAGCCGGACGGGCCGCCCGGAGGCGGTGGCCGGTGGTGCCGGGTGGTCGTCGGAGAACCTCACGGCGCCCCTCCAGGTCTCGGTACGGGAGGTCGGGCCGGTGCGCCCATCCTCGTCTACGATATTCCATGGAAGTATGGAGGATGTTATGGCGGAGACCACGCGGACCCAGGCCAAGGCACGGCTCTACGACGCGTTCGCGGCCACCGGCAAGGCCCTGGCCAGCGGAAAACGTCTGGAGCTGCTCGACCTGCTCGCCCAGGGGGAACGCACCGTCGACGCGCTCGCCAAGGCGGCCGGGCTGAACCTGACCACCGCCTCCGCGCACCTGCAGACCCTCAAGCAGGCCGGACTGGTGGCCACCCGGCGCGAGGGGGTGCGCATCCACTACCGGCTCGCCGGAGACGACGTGGCCCGTCTGTTCGCGCTGCTGCGCGAGGTGGCCCGGACCCACCAGGCGACCGTGGAACCGGCCCGCACCGCCTACCTCGGCGAGGAGGCGGGGCGGGGGGTCGCCCGGGAGGAACTCCTGGCCCGGGTCGAGTCCGGCGACGTCGTCGTGCTGGACGTGCGTCCCGCGCGGGAGTACGCCGCCGGGCACATCCCCGGCGCGATATCCATCCCCGTCGACGAACTCGCCGAGCGCGTCGGCGAACTGCCCGACGGCGTCGAGGTCGTCGCCTACTGCCGCGGCGAGTACTGCGTGATGGCCCATGACGCGGTACGCCTGCTGGCCGAGCGGGGCCGCAAGGCGATCCGCCTGAGCGACGGCATGCTCGAGTGGCGCCTGGCCGACCTGCCCGTCGCCACCGGAACCGGCGTGTGAGCGCCCTCCCGGCCGGGGCGGGGAGGGCGGGGAGGCACGACGCGGGCGGCGCCGGTGGTCCCACCGGACCGCCGGCGCCGCCCGCTACCGCCGGATGAGGCCGAGTTCGGTGGCGGCTGCGACGGCGGCGGTGCGGGACTCGACGCCGAGCTTGGCGTAGACACGGGCCAGGTGGGACTTGACGGTCCCCTCGGTGAGGTGGAGCCGGGCGCCGACGGCCTGGTTGGACAGGCCCTGGGCGACCAGGGCGAGCACTTCGGTCTCCCGCCGTGTCAGGGCGGTGCCGGGGGTGCGCAGCCGGTTCATCAGCCGGTCCGCGACGGCGGGGGCCAGCGCGGTGCGGCCCGCGGCGGCGGTGCGTACGGCGGCGGCCAGGTCCTCCGGAGGGGCGTCCTTGAGGAGGTAGCCGGTGGCGCCGGCCTCGATGGCGGGGAGGGTGTCGGCGTCGGTGTCGTAGGTGGTGACGATCACCACCCGGGGCGCCGACGGGCGGGCGGTGATCGCGGCGGTGGCCTCGGCTCCGTTCATCCCCCTGCCGAACTGGAGGTCCATGAGGACGACGTCGACGTCGCCCTCGGCGGCGCGGGCGACCGCGGCCTCGGCGGTGGCGGCCTCGGCCACCACCTCGATGCCGGGCTCGGTCTCCAGCACGGCGCGCAGCCCCGCCCGTACGACGGGGTGGTCGTCGGCCAGGAGCAGACGGATGGCGCAGTCGGTCACGGGCGTGCCTCGGGTGCGGGGTCGGGGTCGAGACCGGCCGCGGTGCCCGCGGGCCGGCCCAGGGGCAGCCGGGCGGTCAGGACGGTGCCGCGGCCGGGGGCGGACTCGACGGTGAGTTCCCCGCCGAGGGCGTGGGCACGGGCGCGCATGGCGGCCAGCCCGAACCCGCCGGTCTCCGGGCCGGGGGCGGGCGCACGGCCGGGGTCGAAGCCGCGCCCGTCGTCGGCGATCTCCACGGCGACGTGGTCGCCGAGGTGGGCGAGGGTGATCCCGACGGTGGCGGCCCCGGCGTGGCGGACGGTGTTGGACAGGGCGGACTGGGCGATCCGCAGCAGCGCGACCTCGTGCGCGGTCGGCAGCGGGGCGGGATCGCCGGTGAGGCGCAGGCGGGCGGTGATCCGGTGGCGGGCGCCGGTGGTGGCGCACAGGCGCTCCAGGGCTCCGGCCAGGGTTGTGCCCTCCAGGGCGGGCGGGGCGAGGGCGGCGACGAAGCGGCGGACCTCGGCGAGGTTGTCGGCGGCGGCCCGGCGGGCCTGGCCTACATGGTGGGCGGCGGTCTCCGGTGCGCCGGGCAGGGCCCGTTCGGCGGCCCGCAGCAGCAACTGGATGCTGGCCAGCCCCTGGGCGAGGGTGTCGTGGATCTCGCGGGCCAGGCGTTCGCGCTCGGCCAGCACACCGGCGGTGTGCTGGGCCGCGGCCAGATCGGCGCGGGTGGCGGTGAGTTCCTCGATCAGCCGCCTGCGCCGTTCGCTCTCCCGGTACAGGGTCTGGTACCCCCGCACCACGGCCACCGCCACGGCGGCTCCGAGGGCCGGTCCGATCGTCACCGCCGCGCCGAAGGAGCCCTGGTGGGCGGCGAAGCCGACGGTGGCCGCCGCCGCGGTGGCCGCCACGGCGGCCGGGCCCGCGCGGCGGGGCAGCAGATGGAGCTGGAGGAAGTACAGCGGGAACGCCACCCACACCCCGTCCGCGGAGAGGGCCAGCAGCACCAGCCAGGCGGCGCCCACGGCGGCCTGCCACAGCGCGTCGGCCCGCCGCGAGCGGCCCACCCGGAGAAGCAGCGGACCGGCCGCGTACACCAGGCCGCACACCGCCGCCGCGGCGACGACGGCTCCGGCGTGCGGAAGGCCGCCGGCCACGGCACGTACGGCGGTCAGCGCGAGCAGCCCGGCGACCAGCAGGTGCAGGCACCAGGCCATGGCCCGCGTGGTGGGGATCGGGGCGGGGGCGGCGAAGTTCACAGTCCTTCCATCCTAAGGACAGACCTCCAGGCCGGGCCTCTGTCGAAAGTTGCAACCGGCGTGCCGCCTTTCGATCCGCAGATTGCCGTCCTGGGCCGGATGCCCTGCCGGAAGGCGGCGGCGAGGGTGGGGGCGTACCGCTTCCACCTCCGTGTCCCCTGAAAGGGCAGGCCGCACCGTGTTCGTCGCGTGGAGAGACCTGAAGTTCGCCAAGGGGCGCTTCGCCCTGATGGGCACCGTCATCGTGCTGATCACCCTGCTGGTCGGGCTGCTGTCCGGCCTGACCGCCGGTCTGGGCCGGCAGAACACCTCCGCGATCACCTCCCTGCCCGCCGACAGGATCGCCTTCGCGGCCCCGGACGAGGGCGAGGGGCCGTCGTACGCGGACTCCGCCGTCACCGAGGAGCAGTGGCGCAGCTGGGCCCAGGCGCCCGGGGTGAGCTCCGCCGAGCCGCTGGGCATCACCACCGCGAAGGCCACCGCCGGGAACAGGAGCGCCGGTGTGTCCGCCTTCGGCGTACGGCCCGGCTCCGTGCTCGCACCCGGCGGCGGCCGGCTCGGCGGGGACGCGGTGGTCCTGTCCGCCACCGCCGCGCACGACCTCGGTCTCACGGCGGGCGACGCCTTCGCCCTGGCCGGACGGCGGGTGACCGTGGCCGCCGTGAGCGGCGACGCGTTCTTCAGCCACACCCCGGTCGTCTGGACCGGTCTCGGCCTCTGGCGGGAGATCACGCCCTCCGCGGGCGGGGCCGACGGGCCGACGGCCACCGTCATCGCCCTGAGCACCACCTCCGCCGCCGACGTAGGGGCCGCCGACCGTGCGGCGGGCACGAGGACGGTCACCAGGGACGAGTCGCTGTCCGCGATCGGCTCCTACGCCTCCGAGAACGGCTCCCTGCAGCTGATGCGCGGCTTCCTGTTCGCGATCTCCGCCCTGGTCGTCGGCGCCTTCTTCACCGTGTGGACCATCCAGCGCAGCGGCGACATCGCCGTCCTCAAGGCCCTGGGCGCCTCCACCGCCACCCTGCTGAAGGACGCCCTCGGCCAGGCCGTCGTCCTGCTGGCGGCCGGAACCCTGATCGGCACCGGCTGCGCCGCCGCCGTCGGAGCCCTCGTCTCCGGCATGGACGTGCCCTTCGTGCTCACACCCGCCACCGTCCTCCTCCCGGCCGCCGTGATGATCGCCCTCGGGGCGCTCGGGGCCGCCCTGTCCGTCCGCCGCATCACCTCCGTCGACCCGCTGACCGCCCTGGGGAGCGCCCGATGAGCCTGCACCTGACCGACGTCACCCTGACCTATCCCGACGGCGGCTCCCGTCTGACCGCCCTCGACGGGGTCTGCCTGGACGTGCCGGGAGGCAGCCTCACCGCGGTCGTCGGGCCCTCGGGCTCGGGCAAGTCCAGCCTGCTGGCGGTCGCCGCCACCCTCATCACCCCCGAGCGCGGCACCGTCACCGTCGACGGCACCACGACCGCCGGCATGACCCGCGCGGAACTCGCCGGGCTCCGCCGCCGCAGGATCGGCATCGTCTTCCAGCAGCCCAGCCTGCTGCCCTCCCTCACCGCCGCCGAGCAGCTCCAGGTCATGGCGCGGATCGACGGACGCCCGCCTGCCGGGGCCCGCGGCCGGGCCATGGAGCTGCTCGACGCGGTAGGCCTGGCCGACCTGGCCGGCCGGCGCCCCCACCAGCTCTCCGGCGGCCAGCGCCAGCGCGTCAACATCGCCCGCGCCCTGATGAACGACCCCACCGTCCTCCTGGTCGACGAGCCCACCAGCGCCCTGGACCGCGAACGCGGCGCCGCCGTCGTCGACCTGATCACCCGCCTCACCCGCCGGCGGGCCACCGCGACCGTCCTGGTCACCCACGACCGCGCCCACCTCACCGCGGCCGACCGGATCGTCGAGATCCGCGACGGGCGGCTGCGCCTGCCCTCCGCGGCCGGGCAGGCCCGCGCGTCCTGACGGCCGCCGCCGGGAGCCCCGCCGGCCCCGGAGCCCGCCGAGGCCGGACCGGCCTGCCCGCGCCGTGCGCCGGAGGCGATGACCCGGGAGGTAATCGCCTCCGGCGCGTGCGGATGCCAGGATCGTCCGCGTACGTAGCCCGAACGGCCGGAAGGAAGCATCGTGCCCGCCTACGCCATAGCCCATCTGCGGGAAGCCGCCCCGCACCCGGAGATCGCCGAGTACATCGAGCGCATCCCCGCCACCTTCGAGCCGTACGGCGGCCGCTTCCTCGTGCACGCCGCGCAGCACGAGGTGAAGGAGGGGAGCTGGCCCGGGCACGTCGTGATGATCGCCTTCCCCGGGATCGCCGAGGCGCGCGCCTGGTGGGACTCACCGGCCTACCGGGAGATCGCGCCGCTGCGCTCCCGCCACGTCGCCGGCGACATCATCCTGGTCGAGGGCGTCCCCGAGGGCTACGACCCGGCCGCCACCGCGCGGGCGATGCGGGAGGCCCTGCCCGCCGGGTGAGCCGGACCGGCCGGGAAGCCCGCCGGGAAACCGGTCAGGAACGGAGAAGCGCGGACCGCGCAGTGCTTCTAGCGTGGCCTTCATGGACATCACCATTCACACGACCTTCCTCCCGCACGACGACCCGGACGCGTCCCTGGCGTTCTACCGCGACGTCCTCGGCTTCGAGGTCCGCAGCGACGTCGGGCAGGGCAGGATGCGCTGGATCAGCGTCGGCCCCGCCGGCCGCTCCGGCACGTCCATCCTCCTGGCGCCGCCGGCCACCGACCCCGGGATCACCGAGGACGAGCGCCGCACCATCGCCGAGATGATGGCCAAGGGCACCTACGGCTGGATCCTGCTGGCCACCCCCGACCTCGACGGCACTTTCGAGGAGGTGCGGGCCAAGGGCGCCGAGGTCGTCCAGGAGCCGGCAGAGCAGCCGTACGGCGTCCGCGACTGCGCCTTCCGCGACCCCGCGGGCAACCTGATCCGCGTCCAGGAGCTCCGCTGACCCGCCGTGCCGCGGCTCCGGCCGGAGCCGCGGCACGGCGGCACGGCGGCCGACGAAGGGAGTTCCCCCATGTGCCACCCCGCGTGGGGGCGCGCACTCGCCCGGGCCAAGCACCTGGAGGACCTCGCGCGACTGCGCAGCGTCCGCGACCGGATGGACCGGGAGTACGCGCTGCCGCTGGACCTTGAGGCGCTCGCCCGCGGTGCGGGCGTGCCCGCCGGGTGCCTCGCCCGGCAGTTCCGCCTGGCCTACGGCCGGTCGCCGTACGCGTACCTGGCGGCGCGCAGGGCCGAGCGGGCGGCGGCGCTGCTCCGTGGCGGACTCGGCACCGCCGAGGTCCGCTCCGCGGCGCGCCGGAAACAGTGCCGGTGATGCCCGGTGCCGTGGGATGGTGGTCGTGTGACGCTGGAGGATCTCGTCCGGCTGCGCCGGGCCCGTGACCGGATGGACCGCGACTACGCGGAGCCGCTGGACGTCCCGGCGCTGGCGCGCGCCGCCCTCATGTCGCCGGGCCACTTCTCCCGCAGCTTCCGCGCCGCCTTCGGGGAGACGCCGTACAGCTACCTGATGACACGCCGGATCGAGCGGGCCAAGGCGCTGCTGCGGCGGGGGGACATGTCGGTGACGGAGGTGTGCTTCGCGGTCGGCTGCACCTCGCTGGGGTCGTTCAGCTCGCGCTTCACCGAGCTGGTCGGCGAGAGCCCGAGCGCCTACCGGGCCCGACGGCACGACGAGGGGGCCGCCGTACCGGCCTGCATCGCCAAGATCCACACGCGACCGGTCAGGAACGGAGAAGCGAAACCCGCTCCCCCGCCCGTAGCGTGAGGCCCATGGACACCGGGCTCCGGCAGTGCCTCACCGCCGCCGACGACCACGACGAGGCGCTCGCCCTCCGCCGGGACGTCACCGGCCCGGAGGTACGCGGTGACCCCGCGTTCGAGGGGACGCCGCGCTTCGCCCGGCCCCGCGGACGGTGACCCCGGGCCCCGTGGACCGGGCGCGACAGCGCCGACGAAAGAGACCGGAAGAACGCACGTGCCCGGAACAAACGGGCCGGACGGGACCGGGCGACGCCGAAGGGCCGCGAAGAAGGCCCCGCCCAGCGGATACGGAGAGACGATGAGCATGGCCAGGGGGACGGACACACGGGCGTCCGAGCCGCACGCCGCCGACAGCCACGACCTGATCCGCGTGCACGGCGCACGCGTGAACAACCTCAAGGACATCGGCATCGAGATCCCGAAGCGCCGGCTGACGGTGTTCACCGGGGTCTCCGGCTCGGGCAAGAGCTCGCTGGTGTTCGACACGATCGCCGCCGAGTCGCAGCGGCTGATCAACGAGACCTACAGCACCTTCGTCCAGGGCTTCATGCCCACGCCGGGCCGGCCCGAGGCCGACGTGCTCGAAGGGCTGACGACCGCGATCATCGTCGACCAGCAGCGGATGGGCAGCGACCCCCGCTCCACCGTCGGCACCGCCACCGACGCCAACGCGATGCTGCGCATCCTCTTCAGCCGGCTCGGACGGCCGTACGTCGGCCCGCCCGCCGCGTTCTCCTTCAACGTCGCATCGGTCTCGGCGAGCGGCGGGTTCACGGTCGACCGCGGCGCCGAGAAGACCAGGACCGAGAAGGTGACCTTCAGCCGCACCGGCGGCATGTGCACGCGCTGCGAAGGCCGGGGCGCGGTCTCCGACATCGACCTCACCCAGCTCTACGACGACTCCAAGTCGCTCTCCGAGGACCCGTTCACCATCCCCACCTACACCGGGGACGGCTGGGTGGTGCGGGTCATCACCGAGTCGGGCTTCTTCGACCCGGGCAAACCGATCCGCGAGTACACCGAGAAGGAGCGCCACGACTTCCTGTACCGCGAGCCGACCAAGGTGAAGGTCGGCGGCGTCAACCTCACCTACGAGGGGCTGATCCCGAAGATCCGGAAGTCGTTCCTCTCCAAGGACCGGGAGTCGATGCAGCCGCACATCCGGGCCTTCGTGGACCGGGCGGTCACCTTCACCGAGTGCCCCGAGTGCGGCGGCAGCAGGCTCGGCGAACAGGCCCGCTCCTCGAAGATCAGGGGGATCTCCATCGCCGACGCCTGCGCGATGGAGATCCGCGACCTGGCCGAGTGGGTCCGCGGCCTCGACGAGCCCTCGGCGGCGCCGCTGCTCGCCTCCCTGCGGCGGTCGCTCGACTCGTTCGTGGAGATCGGGCTGGGCTACCTCTCGCTCGACCGGTCGTCGGGCACGCTGTCGGGCGGCGAGGCGCAGCGGGTGAAGATGGTCCGCCACCTCGGCTCCTCCCTCACCGACGTCACCTACGTCTTCGACGAGCCCACCACCGGCCTCCACCCGCACGACGTCCAGCGGATGAACAACCTGCTGCTGCGCCTGCGCGACAAGGGCAACACCGTTCTCGTCGTCGAGCACAAACCCGAGGTCATCGCCATCGCCGACCACGTCGTCGACCTCGGCCCCGGGGCCGGGACGGCCGGCGGCACCGTCTGCTTCGAGGGCACCGTCGAGGGGCTGCGGGCCGCGGACACCCTCACCGGCCGCCACCTCGACGACCGGGCCGCCCTCAAGGATGCGGTGCGCAAGCCCGCCGGCGCCCTGGAGATCCGCGGCGCGACGGCGCACAACCTGCGGAACGTCGACGTCGACATCCCGCTCGGGGTGCTCTGCGTGGTCACCGGCGTGGCGGGCTCCGGCAAGAGCTCGCTGGTGCACGGGTCGCTGCTCCAGCGGTCGAAGGCCGACGGCACCGGCGTGGTCTGCGTCGACCAGACGCCCATCCGCGGCTCCAGGCGGAGCAACCCGGCCACCTACACCGGACTGCTCGACCCGATCCGCAAGGCGTTCGCCAAGGCCGGCGGAGTCAAACCGGCGCTGTTCAGCGCCAACTCCGAGGGGGCCTGCCCCACCTGCAACGGCGCCGGCGTCGTCTACACCGACCTGGCGATGATGGCCGGTGTCGCCACCGTCTGCGAGGAGTGCGGGGGGAAGCGGTTCCAGGCGTCGGTGCTGGAACACCGCCTCGGCGGACGCGACATCAGCGAGGTGCTCGCGATGCCGGTGGCCGAGGCCGAGGAGTTCTTCGGCACCGGTGAGGCGCGCACCCCGGCCGCGCACCGGATCCTCGGCCGGCTCGTCGACGTGGGACTCGGCTACCTCACCCTCGGCCAGCCGCTCACCACGCTGTCCGGCGGCGAGCGGCAGCGGCTGAAGCTGGCCACGCACATGGGCGAGAAGAGCGGCGTCTACATCCTCGACGAGCCGACCACCGGTCTCCACCTCGCCGACGTCGAGCAGTTGCTCGGCCTGCTTGACCGGCTGGTGGACTCCGGGAAGACCGTCATCGTCGTCGAGCACCACCAGGCGGTCATGGCGCACGCCGACTGGATCATCGACCTCGGCCCCGGCGCCGGACACGACGGCGGCCGGATCGTCTTCGAGGGGACGCCCGCCGACCTCGTCGCCTCCCGCTCCACCCTCACCGGCGAGCATCTCGCGTCCTACGTCGGCGCCTGAACGACCGGCCGGCGGGAGCCCGGCCCGCCGCCGTGACGGCGGCGGGCCGGGCTCTCAGAAGGACACGTCGATGTAGTCGATGTCGGTGAAGGCGACGTCGAGGCGGTCGGCGCGGCGGCCGCCGTCGCGGAAGTACTCCTCCCGGAGGCCTTCGGCGACGATGTCGCGCAGCTGCTGGTCACCGGCCCCCTGCTGCCGGGCGGCGAAGAGGCGGTCGGCGTAGGCCGGGGGGAGGTGGACGGTCAGGCGGCGCAGACGGGGGTCGTCGGTGGAGCCGATGGGGGCGGAGTAGCCGAAGCGGGCGCGGGTCTCGATGGTGATGCCGCCGGTGGTGGCGGCCTCGCGGCGGCGGCGCTCGCGCACCAGGGGCTGCCAGCGGGCGCGGACGGCGGCGTCGATGCGCTCGGCGATGTGCCGGGGCGGGTTCTTCCGGTCACCTCTGCGGTAGCGCTCCACCGAGCGCTGGCTCACCCCGAGTTCGGCGGCCACGGCACGGGTGGTCTTGAGCTTGCCCAGCAGGAAGTTGATCCGGGCCCGGAGGGACTTGGGCGGGTTGCGGGTGAACGCCTCCGCCTCGGCGCGCTCGATGGCGTCGTCGATCTCGCCCACGGGTCACTCTCCTTCGTCCAGGACGGCGTCGACGCCGTCCTTGATGTGGCGGGCGGGGTTGTAGCCCTGTTCCATCAGGTCGACCGCCCGGGCCAGCTGCGCCACGCCCTCGACCTTGCACATGCCGGGGCTGGGGCCGAGGCGGAAGGAGCCGGGCAGGGGCTTGCCGGAGGCGGTGCGGGGCAGGAAGTCCAGCGGCGATTCGCCGGGGCTGGGGTAGACCACGCAGTCGGACAGGACGGCCAGGGGGTACAGGCCGGTGGCCTCGGCGGTCCTGAGCATCTTGCGGTGCATGTTGACGCGGGCCCTGGAGATGACGGCCGCGCGGATGTCGGGGCGCCAGGTCGGGCGTTCCAGGGCGGGCCAGCGCTCCCCGTCCCGGTGGTGGCGTCCCTGGGGGCGCTCGCGGAGCTTGCCGATACCGCCCTTGACGGTGGCCTTGATCGCGGTGAGGACCATGGCCAGGGCCGGGTCGGCCTGCCTGTGGCGTTCCATCGCGGCGAGGAAGGCGGTGTCGGTGAGGTCCTTGGTGACACCGAGGTCGGCGAGGGTGTCGAGGTAGGCGGCCTTGAGCCGGTCGTGCCAGGGGTCGAGGTACGCGCCGGTCTCCCGGCGCAGGTACGCCTCGGCGGGCCGGACGTCGTAGCCCAGCTCCTGGGCGTAGGCGACGGTGGGGGTGGCGTACCAGGCCGGTCCGGTGGGGCGCTCGCCGGTGGGGGTGAAGGGGGAGGGCAGGCGCGGGTCGAGGCCGATGTGGGACAGGTCCACGTACCAGCTGCCGGGGATCTTCTTGTCGAACACCGGGCGGGTGACGTGCTCGGGGCCGGACAGGCCGACGGTGAGGCGGGCGGCGGCGGCCAGGAACGCGGTGTTGATGTCCAGGCCGACCGCGAAGGGCAGCAGGCACTCGGCGTCCGACAGCAGGCCGACGTCGCGGACCCACTGGTAGACCTCCTCGTCCAGGAACCCTCCTTCCCAGCCCTGGGCGACGGGGTGCCCGGCGGGCGCCTCGGGCGGGGCGGGGTCGACCGGGTCGGTGCCCAGCGATCCGGGGTTGCGGCCGGGGACCCATGCGCCGCTTCCGGCGTCCCGTACGGCCCGGGTGGGCGGGCGCAGGGCGGTCATCAGCTCCAGCCCGGTCACGGCCGTCGAGCCGCGCGGGGTGATGACCCGGGCGGCGTAGAGGCCCAGCGCGTCGGCGAGCCGGGCCGGGGACAGGCCGGCGGCGCCTGGCCAGGCCCGCGCGTCGAGAGCGTCCCAGGGCAGGACGGCCAGCTGTACGCACTGCCGCTGCCCGCCCCGCGCGGGGCGGTAGACGCGGGCCCAGGGGCCGAAGCCGCGTTTGGTGAGCTTCCACCGCGCCCTGGTGAGCTGCTTGACCACCGGGTGGTCGTCGGGCAGGCGCAGGGTGCGGCGGGCCTCGTGCCCTTCCAGGCGCTCGGGCAGGCCGAGCCTGACCGCCGCGGAGGCGGTGAGCACGATCAGCGGGTCGGAGTCCTTGCCCGCGCGGTGCAGCCGCGGCGCGCCCAGGCCGGATTCGGTCAGCGTCCACTCCACCAGCTCGGGGACGGTCGTGGCCGGGCACTCCATGACGATGCCCTGCGCGCCGTACGCGAGGCCGTCGCCGTCCAGGACGGCAAGCGGGCCGTGCCGGTAGGGGGCGTCGTCGATGTCCGGCACCGGCCGCTCGCGTGCCGGGCGGCGTGGCGGCGCGGGAGGGGAGGCGGACGCGGCGGGGCCGGCAGACCGCTCCGTACGCGGTGCGGCGGCGGGCTCCGGCCCGCCCGGGGGTTCGGCGGGTGCGGAGGGTGACTCGGGTGCGGCGGACGGCCGCCGGGCGGCGGGGGCCGCGTCCGCGTCCGCCTCCGACGCGGACGCGGACGCGACCGGGGGAGCATCGGGCCTGGGGTACTTCGCGGCCCAGCCCTCCAGCAGCCGCTGATACGCCTGCAGCCGGGGCGGCCTCGGCTCCGCGCGCCCGTTCTCCCAGTTCCTCACCGTCTGCAGCGTCGACTTCATCGCCTGGGCCAGACGGGCCTGGGTGATTCCGGCGGCCTCCCGCAGACGGGCCCGCTCCGCCGGGGGCGGCAGCTGCGGCTCCTCCTCCAGCAGGGCGTCGACGGACGCGAACAGCTCTTCCTCGGTGGGCACGCCTGTCACCTCCGCCCGGAAGCTATCAGATTCCCCCCTTGCCCTCGTTGCCGCTTGACCAGCTCCTTTACAGGGCATCTCGTTTCGCGTAGCCGATGGTCCGCGGGTGTCACGACCGTGGAGCGACTGGTGCCGGACGAGCTGTGGGAGCCGTTCCAGCGGGCGGTACCCCCTGCCCGCCCCGGCCGCGGAGCGGCGGCCGCCGCCGACTCGCCGAACGAGATGGCCTGCTCACGGGAGGACGATGTCGCGGCCGGGTCCGCCTTCGAGGACGTCCTTTCCGGCGCCACCGCAGACGAGGTCGTCGCCGCCTTCGCCGTCCAGTGTGTCGTTGCCGGGGCCGCCGAGGAGGATGTCGCGGCCGTCCCCGCCCATGGCGTGATCGTCGCCGGGGCCGGCGTGCACGGTGTCGTCGCCGCCGTAGCCCTCGATCATGTCGTCGCCCCGGCCGCCCCACATCTGCTGGTTGCCGCCGTCACCCATCAGGTGGTCCATGCCGTCGCCGCCGTGCAGGGCTGCGGGTCCCATGACCATGTCGTTCCCCGCGTCGCCCAGCACCGTGCGTGCGGTGTGGGCGTGCAGCTCGTCGTCGCCGGGGCCGCCGCTGACGGTGCCGATCCCGGGGGTGAAGGCGGCGATCGTGTCGTCGCCGTCGCCGAGGAGGACGTCGATCCTGTCGGGCCGGGGGCTGTCGGCGGGCAGTTCGCAGACCACGGAGGTGGTGTCCTCGGGTCTGGAGTACGCACAGTGGTCGCCCGGTTCGAGCGGGACCACGTCGCTGAAGCCGATCCGCCGGATCCCGTCGCTGGTGTACATGGAGAACACGTTGAGGTTGTTGGCCTGTCCCGCGGCGGCGGTGAAGACGATCGACTGAGTTGCCCAGTCGGCTCCGACGCGGGCCTTCGCCTCGGCGGCGGCGGCCGGGCCGGCGGCGAGGCCGGCGGTTACTGAGGTTGAACTCGTGGTGTCGCAAGGGTTCATCCGGGTCTGATGGTCAGGCCGGTCTCGGCCAGGCAGCCGTCGATGAGGTCGCTGCGGTACTGGATGTGTCGCAGTCCTCGCCGGATG
>NZ_JBKJFM010000134.1:0-17182 GCF_046614825.1 Streptomyces nanhaiensis | reverse complement strand
TGACGTTGAGGACCTCGTTGCAGCCCTCCAGCTGCTGGAAGTCCTCCAGCGACGGATCGGCCGCCTGCAGCATCGTGCCCATCGCCCCGTCCGCCACCACCACCCGCGACGCCAACGCCTCACGCAGGGCGTCGGCACGGGGGGTCTTCGACGTGCTCGCGGAGGCGGGTCCGGCGGTCGGCGTCGGGTCGAGGTCGTGCGGGGTCGGCGAAGCTGCCATGGAAGGGCTCCCAGAGATGCGACGGCTGTCGGCTTTGCGTCTTCCATCGGGAAGCGCACCCGGCCAGGGTATCTGTCGGCACCGCGGGGGCCGCATGTGTTCCGAGGTGTGGACTCCGGGCACCGGACGGCTACCGCACCATCGACATGATCCGATAGCGTTCGGCATTGTCGAATGCCGTCTCCCGGCCCACCGGAGAGAGAAGCGAACAGAGGAGAGGTGCGCGATGGCCCGGACCATCCAGTCGCTGGAGCGGGCGGCGGCGGTGCTGCGGCTGCTCGCCGGGGGTGAGCGGCGCCTCGGGCTGTCCGACATCGCCTCCACCCTGGGCCTGGCCAAGGGCACCGCCCACGGCCTGCTGCGCACCCTCCAGCAGGAGGGCTTCGTCGAGCAGGACCCCGCCTCGGGCAGGTACCAGCTGGGCGCGGAGCTGCTGCGGCTGGGCAACAGCTACCTGGACGTCCACGAACTGCGGGCCCGCGCCCTGGTATGGACCGACGACCTGGCCCGCTCCAGCGGCGAGAGCGTCTACCTGGGCGTGCTCCACCAGCAGGGCGTGTTGATCGTGCACCACGTCTTCCGCCCCGACGACAGCCGGCAGGTGCTGGAGGTGGGGGCGATGCAGCCGCTGCACAGCACCGCGCTGGGCAAGGTGCTGGCCGCGTACGACCCGGTGGCCCACAGCGAGGCGATGGACTCCGAGCGCGAGGCGCTGACCGCCCGCACGATCACCGACCCGGAGGCCTTCGAGGGGGTCCTGGAGCTGACCCGGGCCCGCGGCTGGGCGGCCGACGTGGAGGAGACCTGGGAGGGGGTCGCCTCCATCGCCGCTCCCGTCCACGACCGCCGCCGGATGCCGGTGGGCGCCGTGGCCGTCACCGGCGCGGTGGAGCGGGTGTGCGCGGACGGGGAGATACAGCCCCGGCTGGTGGCGGCCGTACGGGACTGCGCGCGGGCCGTCTCGCGCGACCTGGGCGCGGGCCGCTTCTGACCCACCGGATGCCGTGCGGCTCCGCTTGCGTCGAACCGTCGACGGTAGAAGTCTGTTCATCTGCTTGGCACATTATTTGTTCGATGCCGGGCTCCGTCCGGTTCGGAGCGGCCTCCCCTGGGCAGGGTCCGAAGGCACCCGTACGCACCCCCGCTCGCCCGGTCGTCCACGTGCGGTTCCGCCCGCGTGATCCGCGTTCGCCGGCACGATCCGACGTCCGCACCCTTGACGAGATGTTCGGCTGGCATAAAACTGCCGTTCGGCGGTCGACAATGCCGAACAATGAACGGAACTCGGTCCGCCTCCCCCACTTCTTCCATCTGGCTCCCTCCGGACAAGAGCAAAGGAGTCGCGGGTGTCCAGCTCCGACATATTCCTGGGCGAGGTCATCGGCACCGCCGTCCTGATCCTGCTGGGCGGCGGCGTCTGCGCCGCCGTCACGCTCAGACGTTCCAAGGCGATGGGCGCCGGCTGGGTCGCCATCACCTTCGGCTGGGGGTTCGCCGTCCTCACCGCCGCCTACATCTCACTGGGCCTCTCCGGCGCCCACCTCAACCCGGCGGTCACCGTGGGCATCGCCGTGCAGAGCGGGGAGTGGGCCAAGGTGCCCGCCTACTTCGCCGGCCAACTGCTCGGCGCCATGATCGGCGCAGCCCTGGTGTGGGTCTCCTACTACGGCCACTTCCTGGAGCACCTGACCCACCGCGAGGTCGTCGGCGGCCCCGGCGCCCAGACGACGGCCGCCGCGGACCGCCGGCGGTCCGACGCCCCCGGCCCGGTGCTCGGGGTCTTCTCCACCGCTCCCGAGATCCGCAACCCCGTGCAGAACCTGGCCACCGAGACCATCGCCACCGTCGTACTGGTCCTGGCCATCCTCACCCAGGGCCTCACCGAAGGGCTGGCCCTGTCCGGCACCGGCGTCCTCGTCACCGCCCTGGTCGTCGTCGGGATCGGCCTCTCGCTGGGCGGCCCGACCGGGTACGCGATCAACCCCGCCCGCGACCTCGGGCCGCGCATCGTGCACGCCCTGCTCCCGCTGCCCAACAAGGGCGGCTCGGACTGGGGCTACGCCTGGGTGCCGGTGGCGGGCCCCCTGCTGGGCGGAGCCCTGGCGGGCGTCCTCTACCGGCTCGCGTTCGCCTGACCGCCCCGCCACTCCCCCGACCCCTTCCCCCCGACCCTCTTCCCCGCCGCCCACCCTTGGAGCACTCCGACATGAGCGACACCCGCCGCGAGTTCATCGCCGCCATCGACCAGGGCACCACCTCCAGCCGCTGCATCGTCTTCGACCGGGACGGCCGCATCGTCTCGGTCGGCCAGAAGGAGCACGAGCAGATCCTCCCCGAGCCCGGCTGGGTCGAGCACGACGCCGCCGAGATCTGGGCCAACGTCCAGGAGGTGGTCGCCGAGGCCCTGGACAGGGCGGGCATCACACGCGAGGACGTACGGGCCCTGGGCATCACCAACCAGCGCGAGACGACCCTGCTGTGGGACAGAGCCACCGGCGAGCCGGTGCACAACGCCATCGTCTGGCAGGACACCCGCACCGACGCGCTCTGCCGGGAGCTGGGGCGCAACGTCGGCCAGGACCGCTTCCGCCGCGAGACCGGCCTGCCGCTGGCCTCCTACTTCGCGGGCCCGAAGATCCGCTGGCTGCTGGACAACGTCGAGGGGCTGCGCGAGCGCGCCGAGGCCGGCGAGATCCTCTTCGGCACGATGGACTCCTGGGTGATCTGGAACCTCACCGGCGGCCCCGACGGCGGTGTGCACGTGACCGACGTCACCAACGCCTCCCGCACCCTGCTGATGAACCTGCGTACCCTGGACTGGGACCCGCGCATCTGCGAGTCCCTGGGCGTGCCCACGGCGGTGCTGCCCGAGATCCGCTCCTCCGCCGAGGTCTACGGCGAGGCCCGCGGGGCGCTGGCGGGCGTTCCGGTGGCCTCCGCGCTCGGCGACCAGCAGGCCGCGCTGTTCGGCCAGACCTGCTTCTCGCCGGGCGAGGCCAAGTCGACGTACGGGACCGGTACGTTCCTGCTGCTCAACACCGGTTCCGAGGCGGTGAACTCCTACAACGGCCTGCTGACCACCGTCGGATACCGCATCGGCGACCAGGACCCGGTCTACGCGCTCGAGGGATCGATCGCGGTCACCGGTTCGTTGGTCCAGTGGATGCGCGACCAGATGGGCCTGATCAACAGCGCCGCCGAGATCGAGACGCTGGCCAGCTCGGTCGAGGACAACGGCGGCGCCTACTTCGTCCCCGCCTTCTCCGGGCTGTTCGCCCCCTACTGGCGCTCCGACGCCCGGGGCGTCATAGCGGGCCTGACGCGCTACGTCACCAAGGCGCACATCGCCCGCGCGGTGCTGGAGGCGACGGCCTGGCAGACCCGCGAGATCGTCGACGCGATGGAGAAGGACTCCCGCGTCGAGCTGACCGCCCTGAAGGTGGACGGCGGCATGACCAGCAACAACCTGCTGATGCAGTGCATCTCCGACGTCCTGGACGCCCCTGTCGTCCGGCCGATGGTCGCCGAGACCACCTGCCTGGGCGCCGCCTACGCCGCCGGCCTGGCCGTCGGCTTCTGGCCGGACACCGACGCCCTGCGCGCCAACTGGAGGCGGGCCGCGGAGTGGACTCCGCGGATGGAGGCCGACGTACGCGAACGCGAGTACAGGAACTGGCTCAAGGCCGTGGAGCGGACCATGGGCTGGCTCGAAGAGGAGAACTGATCCATATGAACACCCTCAAAAGCGCCCCCACCCTCGGGGCGCGCCCGGCCGCCGGCCCGGACCCGGGCCGTGCCGAGACCCGGGAGGTGCTGGAAGGCGCCGTCTTCGACCTGCTGGTCGTCGGCGGCGGCATCCTGGGCACCTCGGTCGCCTGGCACGCGGCGCAGTCGGGTCTGCGGGTGGCGATGGTGGACGCCGGCGACTTCGCCGGCGCCACCTCCTCCGCCTCCTCCAAACTGGTCCACGGCGGGCTGCGCTACCTGCAGACCGGCGCGGTGAAACTGGTCGCCGAGAACCACCACGAGCGGCGGGTGCTGGCCAGGGACGTGGCTCCGCACCTGGTCAGTCCGCTCACCTTCCACCTGCCGGTCTACCGGGGCGGCCCGCACGGCGCCGCCAAGCTCGGCGCGGGCGTCTTCGCCTACTCCGCCCTGTCCGCCTTCGGCGACGGAGTGGGCCGGCTGATCTCCCCGGCGAAGGCCGCCGCCGACAACCCGGCCCTGCGCACCGAGGGCCTCAAGGCGGTCGCGGTCTACGGCGACCACCAGATGAACGACTCCCGGGTCGCGGTGATGACCGTCCGCGCCGCCGTGGACTCCGGCGCGGTCGTCCTCAACCACGCCGAGGTCACCGGCCTGCGCTTCACCCACGGCCGGGTCACCGGCGCGGAGCTGAGGGACCGGCTGGACGGCGCGGAGTTCAAGGTGGACGCCCGGCTGGTGCTCAACGCCACCGGACCGTGGGTGGACCGCCTGCGGCGGATGGAGTACGCGGGCGCCGAACCCAGCGTCCGGCTGTCCAAGGGCGCTCACCTGGTGCTGAGGCGGACGGCGCCGTGGCGGGCGGCGATGGCCACACCCGTCGACAGGTACCGCATCACCTTCGCCATCCCCTGGGAGGACCACCTGCTGCTGGGCACCACCGACGAGGCATACGAGGGCGATCCGGCCGAGGTGTCGGCCACCGACGCCGACGTCCGGCAGATCCTGGACGAGGCCTCCTGCTCGGTGCGCGACGAGCAGCTCTCGCCGGAGCTGGTGACGTACGCCTTCGCGGGCCTGCGGGTGCTGCCCGGCGGCCCGGGCGGTGTGGAGTCGGCCAGGCGGGAGACGGTCGTCACCGAGGGCCGCGGCGGGATGCTCTCGGTCGCGGGCGGCAAGTGGACCACCTACCGGCACATCGGCCGCACCGTCCTGCGGAAGCTGGCGACGCTGCCGGGCACCGCGCGGACCGGTTTCGCCGAGGACGCGGTGCCGGTCTCCGAGCTGGTGCGGCGGGTGCCGCTGCCTGGGGTGGCCAATCCGGACGCGGTCGCCCACCGGCTGCTGGTGGACCGCGGGCCGGGCTCCCGGCTCGACCCGCGGACCGCCCGGCACCTGGCGACCCACTACGGGGCGCTGGCGTTCGACATCGCCCGTCTGGTGCACGAGGATCCGGCGCTGGGCGAGCGCGTCCATCCGGACGCCCCGGAGATCTGGGCGCAGGTCGTCTACGCCCGGGACCGCGAGTGGGCCGCGACGGCGGACGACGTGCTGCGCCGACGCACCACGCTGACCGTTCGCGGCCTGGACACCGAGGAGGTCCGCGCCGAGGTGGCGAAGGTGCTGGACGGGCGCCGGTCCTGATCCCCGCGCGCCCCCGCGTTCCGGGCCCGTACGGCGTGCGGGGGCCGCACGCCGTACGGGCCCGGAACGCGGGCGGTGCCGGAACGCGGGCGGTGCCGGAACGCAGGGGCCGGAACGCGGGCGGTCTCCGGCAGACCCCGGGTGCTCCGCCCGCCCCTCAGCCCTGCGGCAGCGGCAGGTCCTCCCCCAGCAGCCCGCGCTCGACCAGCGCCCGCCACATCTCGCCCGGGACCGGGCGGGCGAACATCCGAGCGTTGTCCCGTACCTCCTCCTCGGTGGAGCAGCCGACGACCACCGAGGCCACCGCCGGGTGGCCGAACGGGAAGCGCAGCGCGGCCGCCCGCAGCGGCACGCCGAACTCCCCGCACACCTCCTGGATCCGCCGCGCCCGCTCCACCAGCGGCGGCGGCGCCTGGCGGTAGTCGAAGTGGGCGCCGGGGCGGGGGTCGGCGAGCAGCCCGGAGTTGTAGACCCCGCCGACGACGACGGAGGTGCCGCGGCGGGCGCACACCGGCAGCAGGTCGGAGGCGGCGCGGTGGTCCAGCAGCGTCCAGCGGCCCGCGCACAGCACCACGTCAACGTCGAGGTCGGCGACGAACCGGGCGAGGTGGTCGCTGTGGTTCATGCCGAAGCCGATCGCCCGCACCAGCCCTTCGCGGCGCAGTTCGGCCAGCGCCGGGAAGCCGGTCTCGTACACCTCGCGGACGTGGTTCTCCACGTCGTGCAGCAGCACGATCTCCACCCGGTCGGTGCCCAGCCGCTCCAGGGAGGCCTCCACCGTGGCCCGGATGCCGTCGCGGCTGAGGTCCCACTCCCGCACGCGCGGCGGGGTGTCGACGAAGCCCTCGCCGTCGGGCGGCGTCTCGTCCCCGCCCAGCGGGCGCAGCCGCCGGCCGGCCTTGGTGGAGATCACGTACGAGGCGCGGTCGCGCCCGGCCAGGGCGCGGCCCAGGCGCTCCTCGGACAGGCCGACGCCGTAGTGCGGGGCGGTGTCCAGGTAGCTCCAGCCCTCCTCCAGGGCCGCCTCCACGACCGCGCGGGCCTCCTCCTCGCCCACGGGGCGGCGGAAGTTGCCGATGGGGGCGCAGCCCAGGCCGAGGGGCGGCACCCGCACCCCGGTCCGGCCCAGTTCCCTCGCCGCGTCCGCTCCTCGCGGTCCGGCCGGTCGCGTCATGCCGTCCACCTCCTCCGCCACTCCTCCGCCACTGGTGACGCCTACCGTATACACCGGTTCAGCAGTGGTGGCCGGCCCCGGGGCGGCAGCGGCGGTATCCGGACGGATCACCACCGCACGGCCCGGTAAAGGAGTGCGATGGCTGCGGCGCGGGCACGGTCACGCCGTAGGCTGGGCCCGCACGGTAATGGAACGTCAGCCGGTACGGAGCGAGTGCTCCGGTCGGCCGGAAGGAGGCACTGGGTGATCGAGCTCGAGGGGGTTCCCGAGCTGGTCGACCCGGTCATGGTGGCCGCGTTCGAAGGCTGGAACGACGCCGGTGACGCCGCCTCCGCCGCGGTCGCGCATCTGGAGCGGGAGTGGAAGGGCGAGGTGTTCGCGGCGCTGGACGCCGAGGACTACTACGACTTCCAGGTCAACCGCCCCCAGGTGTGGCTGGAGGGCGGTGTTCGCAGGATCACCTGGCCGACGACCCGCCTGTCGGTGGTGCGGATCGGCGACGCCGACGGCCGGGGCCGCGCCCGCGATCTGGTGCTGGTGCGCGGCATCGAGCCGAGCATGCGCTGGAGGTCCTTCTGCAACGAGATCCTGGGTTTCGCCCATGAGCTGGGCGTGGAGATGGTCGTCGTGCTCGGCGCGCTGCTCGGGGACACCCCGCACACCCGCCCGGTCCCGGTCACGGGCGTCACCTCCGACCCGGACCTGGCCCGCACGATGGATCTGGAGGAGTCCCGGTACGAGGGCCCCACCGGCATCGTCGGCATCCTCCAGGAGGCGTGCGGCCACGCGGGCGTGCCGGCGGTGAGCCTGTGGGCCGCGGTGCCGCACTACGTCTCGCAGCCGCCCAACCCCAAGGCGACCCTCGCCCTGCTCAACCGCCTGGAGGACCTGCTGGACGTGCGGATCCCGCTGGGCGAGCTGCCGGAGGACGCCCGGGCCTGGCAGCTGGGCGTGGACCAGCTCGCCGCCGAGGACAACGAGGTGGCCGAGTACGTGCAGTCGCTGGAGGAGGCCCGGGACACCGCGGAGCTGCCGGAGGCGTCCGGCGAGGCGATCGCCAAGGAGTTCGAGCGCTATCTGCGGCGCCGGGACGGCCAGCCAGGCGGCCATGCCGGCGGCGGTACGGCCGCCGAGGGCGGTACGTACCTGCGTGACACCTCGGCCGGGGGGCGTACGCGCCCGGCGAGGTCGCCGGAGCCGCCGGAGGACGGCCCGGAGGGCGAGAACGGCGCGGAGGGCGAGGACGGCGGCGCGGAGGGACCGGAGAGGGACGGCTGAGCGCACGGCAGAGCATGGGGGCGCCCGCCGTTCGGCGGGCGCCCCCATCGTTTCCGTCACGTGCCGGCTCCGGAGCCTCCCGGGGGAGACGGCAATGCCCGGAAGCCCCCGGAACCGCCCGGAACCGGTCAGGCGCCCGGATGTCCCCGGACGCTCAGAGCGCGACGCCCAGCAGCGCGTCCACGGCCCGCGACACCAGGCCGGGCGCACCGGTGTCCGTACCGCCGTCCGCGTTCTGGCGCTCGGTCCAGCGGTCGACCGCGGCCAGCGCGGCGGGAGCGTCGAGGTCGTCGGCGAGGGCGGCGCGGATCTCCTCCACCAGCGCGTCGGCCGGCGGGCCGTCGGGGCGGGAGACCGCGGCCCGCCAGCGCCCGAGCCGGGCCAGGGCCTCGTCGAGCACGGCGTCCGTCCACTCCCAGTCGGCGCGGTAGTGGTGGGCCAGCAGGGCCAGGCGGATGGCGGCCGGGTCGGTGCCGTCGCGGCGCAGCGCGCTGACGAAGACCAGGTTCCCCTTGGACTTGGACATCTTCTCGCCGTGGAGGGCGACCATCCCGGCGTGGACGTAGGTGCGGGCGAAGGGGTGCTCCCCGGTGAGCGCCTGGGCGTGCGAGGCCCCCATCTCGTGGTGGGGGAAGGCCAGGTCGGAGCCGCCGCCCTGGACGTCGAAGCCCATGCCCAGGTACTCCAGGGCGATGGCGACGCACTCGATGTGCCAGCCGGGGCGGCCGCGGCCGAGCGAACCGCCGTCCCAGGAGGGCTCGCCCTCGCGGGCGGCCGTCCACAGCAGCGGGTCGAGCGGGTTCTTCTTGCCGGGGCGGTCCGGGTCGCCGCCGCGCTCGGCCGACAGGTGCCGCATCGTCTCGGCGTCCAGACCGGAGACCTCGCCGAAGCGGGGGTCGGCGGCGACGGAGAAGTAGACGTCGCCCTCGAGGTCGTAGGCGGCGCCGGTCTCCCGCAGCCGCTCGATGACGGGGACGATCCGGGGTATGGACTCCACGGCCCCGACGTAGTGCCTGGGCGGGAGCATCCGCAGGGCGGTCATGTCCTCGCGGAAGAGGGCCGTCTCGCGCTCGGCCAGGGCCGTCCAGTCCTCACCGGTGGCGGCGGCCCGCTCCAGCAACGGGTCGTCGATGTCGGTGACGTTCTGTACGTAGTGGACCTGCCGCTTGGTGTCGAGCCACACGCGCTGCACGAGGTCGAACGCGTTGTAGGTCGCCGCGTGCCCGATGTGGGTCGCGTCGTACGGCGTGATGCCGCAGACGTAGAGGCGGGCGACGGGGCCGGGGGCGAGGGTCACCCGTCCGCCGGTCGCGGTGTCGTGGAGGCTGAGGTCTCGGCCCTGACCTGGCAGGGCGGGCACCTCGGAAGCGGGCCAGGCATGCATGGTCATGAGCGTAACCGGCACGTGGTGCCGTCCACGAGCGGGATGCGCGCAATGGCCTGAACCGGGATGCCGCGGCCGATGCGGCCCGCTTGACGAATCGCCGGGAGCGGTCACGGCGGAACGGGCGGCGGGCCGGACGGCGGCTCAGACGGGCGGCCAGGGGATCGCGGGCCAGTCGCCGCCGGGCAGCGGGTGGCGGCCGGTGCCGATCAGGGCGTCGGTCCGCTTGCGCAGGGCCTCCAGCTCGGCAGGGGTGATCAGCCCGGCAAGGCGGGTGGCGAGCGGTCCGCCGTCGGCCAGCGCGGCGGACAGGCCGCGCAGCGGTTCCAGCGTCTCCTCGGGCAGTGGCTCGCCCGCCCAGCCCCACAGCAGGGTGCGCAGCTTGTCGTCGGTGTGGAAGGTCACACCGTGGTCGATGCCGTACAGCTCCCCGTCCGGGGTGGTCAGCAGGTGCCCGCCCTTGCGGTCGGCGTTGTTGATCACCGCGTCGAGGACGGCCAGGCGGCGCAGCCTGGCATCGTCGGCGTGCACCAGCAGCGCGGTGCGGTCCCCGCCCACACCGACCGGGACGACGGGCTTCCAGCCCGGGCCCGGCTCCCCCTCCTCCACCAGCGCGAGCAGTTCCGCGGCGGCGGGCCCGCCCTCCTCTCCCGGTTCCTCCCGCTCCCCCGGCCGCTCCGGCTCCCGCGTCCCGTCCGGCCGGGGTCCGATCCACAGCTGGCACATGCCCTCGCCGTACGGGCCGTCGCGCAGCACGGTCGGCGGGACCAGGTGCCAGCCCAGGGCCTCGGAGACCTCGTAGGCGGCCACCTCGCGCCGGGCGAGGCTGCCGTCGGGGAAGTCCCACAGCGGGCGCTCCCCGCGCACCGGCTTGTACACGCAGGGCACCTCCCGCCCGCCGTCACCGCCCTCACCGACCGCCTCCGCGACCGTGCAGTACAGCACCGCGTTGGAGGCGTCGCGGAGGCGCCCGCGCACCGTCAGCTCACCGCGGGCCAGCAGTTCGGCCGGCGGCACGCCGCCGGGGTCCGCCTCCGGCCTCACAGCCCGCGGCGGTATCCGTTCTGGCGCGGACATACGTGTCCCTCCGGGTCGAGCGGCAGACTGCACAGCGGGCACGGCGGCCGGCCGGCCTTGACGACGTCCATGGCGCGTTTGGCGAAGGCCCGGGCCATGGTGCCGCTGATCCTCACGCGCAGCACCGGCGGGCCGTTCTCGTCGTCCCGCAGCAGCCTCTCCTCGGCCTCGGCCAGGTCCTCGTCGGAGTCGGCCTCGATCTCGACCAGGGCCTGCGCCTCCACGACCACGCACTCGTCCTCGCCGTCCCAGGCCAGCGCCATGGTGCCGACCCGGAACTCCTCCTCCACCGGGGTCGCCAGAGGTGCTTTGTCGGCCGTCTCGGCGGGCGCGACGGCCGGGACCGGGGCGCTGCCGCCGGTGCGCCGCACGACCTCGTCGAGGAGTTCGTCTATGCGCTCGGCGAGCGCCTCGACCTGTGCCTTCTCCAGGGCGACGCTGGTGGTGCGGCCGGCCGCGGACGCCTGGAGGAAGAACGTCCGGCGGCCAGGCAGCCCGACCGTGCCGGCCACGAAGCGTTCCGGATGGTCGTAGAGGAACACCTGACGGGACACGTCCTGCTCCATCGGTTCGACTGCTGGGACACTGGCACCCTACTGCGCACGGCGATCACCGTGCCGACCACCGCACCCGGCACCGTGTCCGGGGCCGCACCCGCACCCGCACCCGCGACCGTGCCGGCCGGACGCCCGTGCGGTGCGGCCGGCTTCCGGGCGGCGCCGTCAGGCCCCGCCCCCGACGACCGCGCCGCCGTCGCCGCCGGCCCGCGGCGCGCCGTGCGCGGAGTCCGCTGCGTCCGCCTCGCGCGGGGCGAGCGAGGCGAGGTCGCCGGTGTCGCCCAGCCGCAGCAGGAAGGGGCGCAGCGGGGTGTAGCGGACGGCGGTGACGGAGCAGGGCTCGACGTGGAGGCGCTGGAAGAGGTCCAGGTGCATGCCGAGGGCGTCGGCGACCAGCGACTTGATGATGTCGCCGTGCGAGCACATCAGATAGGTGGCGTCAGGCCCGTGCTCCCGCTCGATCCGCTCGTTCCACTCCCGTACGGCCTCCACGGCCCGGGCCTGCATACCGCGCATCGTCTCGCCGCCGGGGAAGGCCGCGGCGGAGGGGTGCTGCTGGACGGTGGCCATCAGCGGCTCCTCGTTCAGCTCGGCGAGCTTGCGGCCGGTCCAGTCGCCGTAGTCGCACTCGCCGATGCGCTCCTCGGTGTGCAGCGGCAGCTCCGGCCTGGCACCGGCCAGCGGCGCGAGGGTCTGGCGGCAGCGCTCCAGCGGGCTGTGGACGGCGGCGGCCAGCGGGAGCGCGGCCAGGCGTCCGGGGAGGGCGGCGGCCTGGGCGGCGCCGAGCTCGTCCAGGTCGACGCCGGGAGTGCGTCCGGCGAGCAGTCCGGAGGTGTTGGCGGTGGACCGGCCGTGCCGGACGAGAAGCAGCGTGGGCATGGCAGCCAGCGTAGGCGAGGACGGCGGGGCCGAGGAGGGGCGGTGGGCGGGAGGCCGTCACCGGGGGCGGCGGTCGTACGTGCCACCGGGCCGACGGTGGAGAATCGTCGGTGTGATTGTGGATTGTGCGATCTACCGGGACGGGCGCCGGGCCGAGGATCCCTCCGGCTTCGCCGAGGCGCTCCGGGCGGCCCGTACGGACCGCGACGCCTTCCTGTGGATCGGGCTGCACGAGCCCACCGAGGAGGAGTTCGAACAGGTCTCCCGGGAGTTCGGGCTGCACCCGCTGGCGGTGGAGGACGCCCTGTCGGCCCACCAGCGTCCCAAGCTGGAGGTCTACGAGGACTCGCTGTTCCTGGTGCTCAAGCCGGTGGACTACGACGAGGCGGCCGACACCGTCGGCACCGGGGAGCTGATGCTGTTCCTCGGCGACTCCTTCGTGGTGTCGGTGCGGCACGGCACGACCAATCCGCTGGGCTCGGTGCGCGAGCGGCTGGAGCGGAACCCGCAGGTGCTGCAGCACGGCCCGACGGCCGTGATGTACGCGGTCAGCGACTCGGTGGTCGACCACTACATGGAGGTGGCCGCCGAACTGCACATCGACCTCGAGGAGCTGGAGGCGGAGGTCTTCACCCCCGGCGGCACCGCGTACGGCGCCGTGGCGAGCCGCATCTACGGCTTCAAGCGCCAGGTACTGGAGTTCCGCCGGGCCACCGGACCGCTGGCGGAGCCGATGGAGCGGCTGGCGGGCACCGGCGTGCCGTTCGTGCACGACGACTCGCGCCCGTTCTTCCGCGACGTCAGCGACCATCTGACACGGGCGAACGAGCAGGTGGAGGCGTTGGACCGGCTGCTGTCGGACATCCTGTCGGCCTATCTGGCACAGGTGGGCGTCCGGCAGAACGACGACATGCGCAAGATCTCGGCGTGGGCGGCCATGGCGGCGGTCCCCACCATGATCGCCGGGGTGTACGGCATGAACTTCGACCGCATGCCCGAGCTGGACCACCCGCTGGGCTACCCGGGGGTGGTGGTGCTGATGGTCGCCGCGAGCGCCGGTCTGTACCGCCTCTTCAAGCGCCGGGGCTGGTTGTAGCCGCCTCCCCGGAGGGAGTCCGCAACCCCGCGCCGGGCCCTTCGCAGGGCTCCGCTCCGTGCTCCGCCCCGGGTTCGGCGTCGGACTGCGCCCCGCTCCCGGAACCGGAACCGGCCCGCACCGCGTCGCGCGCGGGCTCGGACCCGTGCTCCGGTCCCGGCTCCGGGAGCGGGGGGAGCGGGTCCAGGCGTACGGCGCGGCGCCGGCCGGCCAGCCGCTCGCAGGCGTAGCGGACCTGGACGCCGCCCTCCAGCACCACCGACCTGGCCATGCTCCAGCCCAGGAGGTGACCGGTGCGGGCCAGTACGGCCAGGGCCGCGTCGCGGTGGGCGCGGGCCTCCGCGAGCGCGTTCTCCTCGAGCACCAGCTCGACGGCGGCGACGTGGCCGGCGCGGGCGAAGCCCAGCATCCCCTCGCGGCACCAGGCCAGGTGCTCCCGTTCGGCGCGGAGGATCTCCCGGACCGCCTCTCCTGCCCCGGGACGGCCGGAGAGGCGCCCGGCCAGGCGGGCGAGCCAGGCGGCCGCACGGGCCGAGGCGGCGTGCCCGTGGGCGAGGTGGGCGAGGACGTCCCGCTCGCTCAGGGGCTGCCCGCACCGCATCCGGGCGTGCGCCGGACAGCTCCCCCGCAGCTCCAGGAGGGCGGCGTGGTCCGCCTCGGGGGGCACCTCGGCCGGTTCCAGGCCGCAGGCGGCGAGCAGTCCGGCCAGCAGCCGGGCGTGCCGCTCCTGAATCTCGCCGTACCGGGCCATCGCGGGGGCGAGTTCGCGCCGGCCCTGGGGGACGAGGGCGGCGATCCTGCGGCTCTCCCGGCCGTTGCGCGCCTGGGCCGCGGCGGCCAGGGAGCACAGCAGCCGGAAGGACGCGTCGTCGTCGAGGACCTCCCGCAACAGGTCCCTTCTGCGCAGCATGGCCCGACACCTTCCGTGGACGTATCCGCAGAAGCCGAGTCAACCGGTGCGGGCGGGCGGCGGCAACAGCTCACCCCCGCCCCTGCGCCGAACGGACGTGTCAGCCGTGCCGGGCGTAACCCCGGCGGCTCCGCGCCGTTGTGCCGGGAGACGGCCGTGGCGGGGAGGACCCCCCGAGCCCCCACCACGGCCGTGGGCACGTCCCGGCGCGGGGCGCGGCCGGGACCGAGCCGCCCGGCCGCGCCCCGCGGGCGTCCGCGGCGGGGACGGGCAGACGGGCAGACGGGCAGACGGGGAACGGTCCCTCAGGAGGCGGCCCCGGACCGCTCCAGAGCCTCCACACCGGCCCGCAGCGCGGCGATCCGCTCCTCCAGGGTGAAGCCGGCCGGAGCCAGCGACAGGGTGGTCACCCCCGCCTCGGCGTAGGCCCGCATCCGGTCGGCGATCCGCTCGACCGGGCCGAGCAGCGCGGTGGAGTCGATGAGCTGCCGGGGCACGGCGGCCGCGGCGCCCTCCTTGTCTCCGGACAGGTACCTGTCCTGGATCTCGGCGGCCTCCTTCTCGTACCCCATGCGCCGGGCGAGCCGGTTGTAGAAGTTCTGCCTGCGGCTGCCCATGCCGCCGACGTACAGCGCGGTGTACGGGCGGAAGGTGTCGGCCAGGGCGTCGATGTCGTCGCCGAGGGCCAGCGGCACGGTGGGCACCACGTCGAAGCCCTCCATGGTCAGGCCCGCCTTCTCGCGTCCGGCCCGCAGCGCGCCGAGCGTGGTCTCCTCGGCGTGCTCGGGTGCGAAGAAGATCAGCAGCGCGCCGTCGGCGATCTCGCCGGTCTGCTCCAGGTTCTTCGGGCCGATGGCTGCGATGTACAGCGGGATCCGCTCGCGGACGGGGTGGACGGTCAGCTTCAGCGGCTTGCCGGGGCCGTCGGGCAGCGGCAGCGTCCAGTGCTCGCCGGAGTGGGTCAGCCGCTCGCGGGACATCGCCTTGCGGACGATCTCCACGTACTCGCGGGTGCGGGCGAGCGGCTTGTCGAACCGCACCCCGTACCAGCCCTCGGACACCTGCGGCCCGGAGACGCCCAGGCCCAGGCGGAAGCGGCCGCCGGAGAGGGCGTCGAGGGTGGCGGCGGTCATGGCCGTCATGGCGGGGGTGCGGGCGGGGATCTGGAGGATGGCCGAGCCGATGTCGATCCGCTCGGTCTGGGCCGCGACCCAGGCCAGGACGGTGGGGGCGTCCGATCCGTAGGCCTCCGCGGCCCAGCACACGGAGTAGCCCAGCCGGTCGGCCTCCTGGGCGACCGCGAGATTGTCGGCGTCCATCCCGGCGCCCCAGTAGCCGAGGTTGATCCCGAGCCTCATCCGCGTCCCCTTACCGATCGGTAACGTGCCCGTCGCCGGGACTCTAGCGCGCGGCCGCAAGTACTCTCAACGCCCATGGAGCACAGGCACGTGGGCCGCACCGGCCTCCGCGTATCCCGGATCGGGCTCGGTACTCTCACCTGGGCGCGGGACACCGGGGAGCGTGAGGCGGCCGACCTGCTGAAGGCCTTCTGGGAGGCCGGCGGGACGCTGGTGGACACCGCCGACGTGTACGCCGACGGCGGCGCCGAGTACCTCCTCGGCCGGCTGGTGCAGGACCTGGTGCCCCGCCGGGACCTGGTGATCGCCACCAAGGCGGGCGGCGTGCCCGACCCCGAACGCCGCTTCGACTGCTCGCGCGGCCATCTGCTGGCCGCGCTGGACGCCTCCCTGGAGCGGCTGGGCACCGACTACGTCGATCTGTGGCAGGTCCACGCCTACGACCCCTTCACCCCTCTGGAGGAGACCCTCCAGGCCCTCGACACCGCGGTGGGCAGCGGCCGCGCCCGCTACGCGGGGGTGGCGGGCTTCTGCGGCTGGCAGCTGGCCAAGGCCGCCTCCTGGCAGCTCGCCGCCCCGGGGGCGCGCACCCGGCTGGCCGGCATCCAGATGGAGTACTCCCTGCTCCAGCGCGGGGTGGAGCGGGAGGTGCTGCCGGCCGCGCTGGACCTGGAGGTGGGGCTGCTGGCATCCTCGCCGCTGGGCCGGGGCGTGCTCACGGGCAAGTACCGCCGCTCCACCCCGCCCGGCTCACGCGGCGCCTCCGAGCGCCTGGCGCCCTTCGTGGAGCCCTACCTGGACGACGCGGCGGCGCGGATCGTCGACGCGGTCGCCACGGCCGCCGACGGGCTGGCCGTCACTCCGCTCCAGGTGGCGCTGGCATGGGTGCGCGACCGGCCCGGAGTGGCCGCGCCGATCATCGGCCCGCGTACGTCGCAGCAGCTCGGCGAGGCTCTGTCGGTGGAGAGCCTTACGCTTCCCGACGAGATCTGCCGGGCGCTGGACGATGTGTCGGCCCCGGTGCACCGCTATCCCGATCACGACTGGAGCACGCTGTGACCGCGTCCGGCGCCGACAACGCCGATCAGGCCCCTCAGACCGCAGCCCCGGGTGCCCGGGACAAGGCCGCGGAGCTCATGGCCGCCGTACGCGCCGTGGAGAGCGGCGAGCGCTCGGCCGCCGAGTTCTTCGCCGAGCCGAAGCCCGCGCCCCGGCCCCGGCGTGCCGCCCCGGCCGCCCGGCCCGGCGTTTTCCCCGGTGGGCCCGGCGGCGGTCCCGGCGGCCCGGTGGCCGTGCCCGAGGGCGTCACCGCGCTGCTGGCCGAGGGCGGCGCACCCGCCGCACTGGGCGAGGCCGTGGTGGAGACCTTCGGCGAGGGCGCCGAGGAGGTGCTGCGCGCCGATCCGTGGGAGCTGCTGGCCGTTCCGGGCGTGCTGCCGGAGCAGGCGGACGGCTTCGCACGGGCGCTGCTGGGGCCGGAGAGCGGTCCGGGCGACGAGCGGCGCGGCCGGGCCCTGGCGGTGTGGCTGCTGGAGCGGGCGGCGCTGTCCGGGCACACGGTGCTGGGTTCGAAGGCCCTGGCCGAGGGGCTGGCCCGGTACGGCGTGCCGGATCCGGACACGGCGGTGGGCGAGGCGGTCGACGCGGGTGCGGTGCTGGCCTTCGAGGACGCCGGCGAGGAGGGGGCCGGAGCCGGGGATGCCCCGGCCGGCGGCTCCGGGGCCGACGGCTCCGCGGCCGGTGACGAGGAGGAGGCCGGGCGGCCCGTACGGCTGCTCGTCGGCCTGGAGCGCCACGCGCTGGCCGAGGAGAGCCTGGCCGAGGGCCTGGCCCGGCTGAGCGGCACCTTCGCCCCGCCCGGTGAGGAGGAGGCGGCCCGCTGGGAGGAGGCCGCGGCCCG